>CAYJEC010000150.1:0-7428 GCA_964369025.1 uncultured Ideonella sp.
ACCAACCCCAACTGCATGCGCAGCCTGGACAAGGACGTCATCTTCACCAACGTCGCGCTGACCGACGATGGTGACGTCTGGTGGGAGGGCATGGGCGATGCCCCGGCGCACGCCATCGACTGGCAGGGCAAGGACTGGACGCCGGCCATCGCCAAGGAAACCGGCGCCAAGGCCGCGCACCCGAACGCCCGCTTCACCGTGGCTGCCACCAACAACCCGGCGCTGGATCCGGCCTGGGACGACGCCGCCGGCGTGCCGATCGACGCCTTCATCTTCGGTGGCCGCCGCTCGACCACCGTGCCGCTGGTGACCGAGGCCCGCAACTGGATGGAAGGCGTCTACATGGCCGCCACCATGGGCTCCGAAACGACCGCCGCCGCTGCCGGCCAGCAAGGCGTGGTGCGCCGCGACCCGTTCGCCATGTTGCCGTTCATGGGCTACAACATGAGCGACTATTTCCAGCACTGGCTGGATATGGAGCACAAGCTCGAGGCCAGTGGCCGCACCCTGCCCAAGATCTACTGCGTGAACTGGTTCCGCAAGGGCGCCGACGGCAAGTTCGTCTGGCCGGGCTACGGCGACAACATGCGCGTCATGAAGTGGATGATCGAGCGCATCGAGGGTCAGGCCCAAGGCGAGGAGCACTTCTTCGGCATCAGCCCGCGTTACGATGATCTGTCCTGGGCCGGCCTGGATTTCAGCCGCGAGAAGTTCGCCGGCATCATCGACGCCGCGCCCGAGGCCTGGCGGGCCGAGCTGAAGCTGCACGACGAACTGTTCACCCAGCTGGCCTACCACCTGCCGCAGGAACTGAAGGACACCAAGGCGCGCATGGAGGCGCACCTGGCGGCCTGATCGATCGATCCACCATGAAAAAGGGCCACCTCGCGGTGGCCCTTGTCATTGGATCGCTCCGCGTCGCGGCCTACTCTAGGGCGTGATTTCGATGGTGGTGCCGATAAACAGCGCGTTGAAATCTGTTTCGCCACCGAACAAAACGCTGGTCAGCGTCTGTTCGTTGCCGGAATGGTCGGACACATTAATGCTGCGGATCGCATACAAGCCGGGCTGGGTCGTGACTGGGTCGGTTACGGTGTACGGCATCAAGGCAACTGCCTTCAACCCACGCACGTTGCCCGTGGAGGCATTCATGTACAGGCAGTACCACTCCTGGTCGGGGATGCACATCTCCACCGCCACCCAATTGATGCCAGCGATTGTCGTGGTGCCGCTGTCGGCGAGGCTCACCGACAATCCCACGAGCGGGCCGGCGGACTCGGTGCCCTTGGCCGGCACCGACAGCGAAACGACAGGTGTCAGAATCTTGCCGGAGTTCAGCGCGGGCGGCACCGCATCGTGGCCGTGCCGGTTCTGAATCGCGACGTGCATGTTGCCGAGCGTATTCAGATCCAATGGTGTCTGGAACAAGTTGTTGGCCTCGTCTTGTCCGCGGATCTCGGTGACCGTCCAGTTGCCGGGCTCTGGCAGCAACGGTATGTTCAGTGTTCCTTTCCCGCTCACCGACTTGCGAGGCAGCCCCACTTCAGTGAAGCTGGTCAGTTGCTGGCCCGACGGGCCGACCAAGACCACACCCAGCCAGCGCACCCCCGACACGTTGTCGGTGGCAGCGAAGTCGTACACGACCTGTGCGTCGGCGCGCTCGGCGTTCACGGCGGTGACCAGATTCAGCCTGGTCATGACTGGCCCGGTGCGGTCGATGCCAGCGGTACCAACGCGGCTGCTCTTGCCGCGCGCCAGGCGCTGATACTGGGACGTCGACATCGACATGATGTCGCTCGGTGTCATGGCGTGGCCCGTGGCGCTGAGTGCCGGAGTCGACAGCGCCACGAGGGTGGCGGCGCCCAGCATGCGGCCGAAGGTTCGAAGGTTCAAAGTGGCTCCTTGGATGGTCGAAAATGAAAGAACCGGGCCTGCGCCCGGCTGTTGAGAGTTTCTACCACGCGTCGCTTGAGCCGCACTACACAAATAGTTGAGTAGCGAGCCCGCGCCAGTCGTCGGTCAACGGCTTTTTTGTCCCTCGGCGAACTGCCACAGCAAGAAGGCGTAGATGTCGGCCAGCTTGCTGGTTTGCTGCTGTGCCGTGCTGCCGATGCCGTGTCCGGCCTGGCCGTCGAGCCGCAGCAGTACCGGCTTGCCGCTGGTGCTCGCGGCCTGGAGCCGCGCCGCCGCCTTGCCGCTCTGCCAGACGTCGACCCGCGGGTCGTTCATGCCGTGGATCAGCAGCACCGCCGGGTAGGCCACGCCGTTCTTGATCTGGTGGTAGGTGCTCATCTCCAGCAGGGCCTTGAACTCGACCGGGTCTTTCACCGTACCGAACTCGCTGATGTTGGTGATGCCGTTGGCCGACTCCTCGGCGCGGATGGCATCCATCGTGCCGACGTCGAAGATCGCCGCAGCGAACAGCTCCGGCGCTTCGGTCACCGCGCGGCCGACGAAGATGCCACCGGCGCTGGTGCCCCAGATGCCCATGGTCTTCGGCGAGGCGTAGCCTTGCGCGATCAGGTACTTGGCTGTGGCGATGCCGTCCTTCCAGGTGTTGGCCTTGGTGGTCTTGAAGCCAGCCCGGTGCCAGGCGTCGCCGAAGGCGCCGCTGCCACGCGGGTTGGTGTAGGCGAGCACACCACCACGCTCGAGCCAGGCCACGCTCCGGGCACTGAAGAACGCCTCGATCGAAAGACCGTAGGAGGCGTAGCCCACCAGCAGGGTCGGCTTGGGTCCATCACGCTTCATGTCGGCGCGGTGGATGATGGCCAGCGGCACCTGGGCGCCGTCGTGGCTGGGGACCAGCACCTCGGTCACCGTCAATGCGGGCGTGCCGGGCGGTACGCGCAGCTGGAGCAACTGGGTGTCGACAGCCGGCTTGCCCGGCCCGGCGGTGGCCAGGACCTTCGGCGGCTCGTTCCAGCTGCTGGTGAACACCCACAAGTCGGCGTGCCCATGGGCCGGGTCGTCGATGGCGAAGGCGCTGCCGATGACGCCCGGCGCCATGTCGACGGGGGCCTGGCCCGCCGCACCGTAGCGCAGCGTGCGCGTGCCGAAACCCTCGCTCACCTCGGCATAAAGCGTGCCGCCCCGGCCGATCACGATGCCCTTGAGCACACCGCGTGCGGGCTCGTCGATGGCCACCTTGGCCATCTTCACGCCGCCATCTCGCAGGCGCAGGTCCAGCGCCAGCCAACGGCCACGCGGCGCGCCCTTGGTGGTGCGCAGGTACAGCGTGTCGCCGTAGAGCCGGGCATCGGTGATGCGGTCGTCGAAGACCGAGATCGGGCGCCAGGCGATCTGCGGCTGGCCCAGATCCGCCACTGGCGCCACGAACAGCTTGCCCTCGGGCACGGTGGTGTCGGTGGTGCGCGCCAGCATGAAGCGGCTGGTGGTGTCGAAGTTGACGGTCGCCACATCCAGCCGGTCGAGCTTCAGCTCCTTGTTGACCAGCGGCCCGAAAAGGGGCCGGGCCAGGCTCTCGGCCGCGCCGACCGGGAGGTGGTAGACCGTCGTGTCGAGGTAGGTCTCTGTCGGCGGGCTTCCGGCCGGAAGTTCCCGCAACTGGTTGTAGGTCAGGCTGCGGTTGTCGGGCGCCCAATGGACCACACCTTCGGCGACCCGCGGAATCGGGGCGCCGAGCAGTTGCCCGGTGGCCACCTCCATCACGTACAGGGAGGCGTTCTCCGAGCCACCGGCCGACACGCCGTAGGCCAGGCGCTTGCCATCCCACGAGGGCACGAAATAGTTGACGGCGTGCGGCACGCCCTGCGCTTTCTTGGTCAGCGCCTCGGGATCGAGCAGCACCCGCTCGGGGCCGCTCAGGCCGTCGCGGGTCATCAGCTTGAACTGCGCGTGCCCGGCCTCGCGTTTCAGGTAGAACAGCCGGCCCCCGGCAGAGCGCACGATCTCGCGCACCGAGTCGCCGGTGGCGCGGCCCAGGGCCTCGATGCGCGCGGCCAGCGCCTGCCGGTCGGGCATGGTCGCCAGCATCGATTCGGCGTACTCGCCCTGGGCCTTGAACCAGGCCTGCGTGGCGGGGCTCTTCACGTCCTCCAGGTCACGGTACGGGTCCGGCACGGTGACGCCGTGATAGGTCTGCGGCACGTCGCGCACCGGAGTGGCGGGCGGGGCGGCGAACGCCGTCACCGTGACACACAGTGCGGCAAGGCTCGCGGAATCGCGCATGCGATCGAAGCGGATCATCGGTCTCTCCCTGGCGGTGGGGCCGAGCGGTGGCTCGGCGCGGGCATGCCCGGATGGGGCCGCGAGATCTTACGCTGCGTCGCGTGCCCCGTGCTCTGTCACACCATCGTCTCGGGGTCGTCATCGGCATGGCACGCGCGGCCGCTCCAATCGGGCCAGCCCGCCCGCTCTCGCATGCCCCCTGGTTTCCACCTCCTGATCGCGGCCCAGTTCGCGTCCGCGCTGGCCGACAACGCCTTGCTGATCGTCGCCATGGCGTGGCTGGACGAGCAAGGGCGGCCCGCCTGGTGGGCGCCGCTGCTGAAGTTCTCGTTCACGCTGTCCTACGTGCTCCTGGCACCGTTCATCGGCCCGCTCGCGGACGCCCTTCCGAAAGCCCGCCTGATGGCGTGGATGAACGGCGTCAAGATGCTGGGGGTGCTGGCACTGTTCGCCGGCATGCACCCCGTGGCGGCCTATGGCATCGTCGGCCTGGGAGCGGCCACCTACGCGCCAGCCAAGTACGGCCTGGTGACCGAGATGGTGCCTGCGCACCGGCTGGTGGCCGCCAATGGGTGGATCGAGGTGTCGGTGGTCTGCGCCGCGTTGCTGGGCACGGTGCTCGGTGGCGCGCTGGTCTCCGACCTGTGGCGCGGTGCGGTCCAGGCGCTGGGTCATCCCTTGATGGCATCACTGGCAGCCGTGTGGCTCGTCTATGCCCTGGCCGCATTGCTGCAGATCGGCGTGCCCGACAGCGGCGCCCGCTACCCAGGCACGTCGATCCGTCCGATGGACCTCGTGCGCGACTTCGCCGCTGCCAACAGGCGGCTTTGGCGGGACACCCAAGGCGGGCTTTCGCTGGCCGTGACCACCTTGTTCTGGGGTGTCGGGGCGACCCTGCAGTTCGCTGTCTTGCGCTGGGCGGTGGAGCGCCTGGGCCTGGGGCTGGACCGTGCCGCCTATCTGCAGGCGATGGTGGCCGTGGGAGTGGTCGCCGGGGCAGCGGCAGCGGGGCGCTTCGTTCCCTTGCGGCAGGCCTGGCGCGTGCTGCCGGCCGGCATCCTGATGGGCGGGCTGATCGTGGCGATGGCACCGCTCGAGCGTGTGGGACCTGCCCTTCCGCTGTTGGCTTTGGCCGGCATCGTCGGGGGGATCCTGGTGGTGCCGATGAACGCGTTGCTGCAACACCGCGGCCATGTGCTGCTGACGGCCGGCCGCTCGATCGCGGTGCAGGGCTTCAACGAGAACCTGAGCATCCTGCTGATGCTGGGCAGCTATGCCAGCCTGCTGGCGCTGCAGGTGCCGCTGGTGCCCTTGATGATGGGCTTCGGCGGCCTGATCGCAGCCGCGATGGCGCTGCTGATCTGGCGCCGTTCAGGCGCCCTGCGCGCGCCAGCCGGTACCTGAGGCCCCGGCCCGAGGCGCTGGGGCTGCCTGCACCAGCCCGTGGTAGATCGACTCCAGGCTGTCGATGATGCGGTCCCAGCCCAGTGTTTCGGTGGCGGTGCGGGCGTGGCGGCCCATCACCCGCAGGCCCTCGCGGTCCTGCGCCAGATCGACGGCCATGCGCACGAACTCGGACGCGTTGCCGAACGGGGCCAGCAAGCCGTTGATCTGCGGCTGCACCAGACGGCCAGCCGCGGCGTAGTCGAAGGCGAGCACCGGCACGCCGCTGGCCAGCGCCTCGGGCGTGACGTTGCCATAGGTCTCGGTGAGGCTGGGGAACAGCAACAGGTCGCCGCTGGCGTAGTGCGCCGAGAGCTCGCTGCCGTGCTGAACGCCCGCCCAGATCGCGCTCGGGCAGCGGGCCATGAACTCCTTGCGAGTCGGCCCGTCGCCCACCATCACCAGACGGGCGCGTGGGTCGCGCTGGCGCACCGCGTCGTAGGCGTCGGCCAACGTGGCGAGGTTCTTCTCAGCGGCGATGCGCCCCACGTGCACCAGCACCAGGTCGCCCGGTGCCACCCCCCAGCGCTCCCGCAGCGCCTCGCTGCGGTGGGCCGGATTGAACAGTGCGGTGTCCACGCCACGTGCCACCACCACCACATTCTGGAAGCCGTAGCCCTGCAACTCGCGCTGCAGGCCAACGTCGGGCGTCATCGTGCGCTGGGTCAGGTTATGGAACTTTCGCAGGTACGCCATGATGGGCTTGTGCAGCCAACCCACGCCGTAGTGCTTGCTGTAGGCATGGAAGTTGGTGCGGAAGTCCGAGCACACCGGCAGCTTCAGGTGGGTGGCGGCCTGCAGCGCGGCCCAGCCCATCGGGCCTTCGGTGGCAATGTGCACGATGTCGGGGCGGCGGCGTGTCCACAGGCCCACCAGCGTCCGCTTGGAGGTCACGCCCACCCGCAGGTGCGGGTAACGCGGGATCGGCAGGCCGCGCATCAGCACCTCGTGGAAGCGCTCCCCGGCCTCGGCCGGCTCGCCCCGAGCCTGCGACGGGCGGATCAGCTGCAACTCATGCTGGCGCGCTCGCAACCCGTCGACCACGCAGGCGATGGTGCGCGCCACGCCGTTCACCTCAGGCGGGTAGGTCTCGGTGACGACCGAGATCCGCAGCGAGCGGCGCTCCGGCGGGAACTCGTCCACCACGATGTCGTCAGGCGGCAGGTGCAGCATCGTGTGATGGTGACGCCGAGATGAGGCAGCCCGATGACAGTGCCGTCACGACAGCTTCACACACGGGCGACATGCTGCCGTCATTTCCCGGACCAGGAGAACCCGTGAACGAGTTTCTGCGCGCCCTCGAGACCCAACGCTGGGACGACCACCGCTACTACCACCATTGCCGCATCAACCAGTCGCTGCATCTGCTGAGTGCGCTCAGCTTCCTGGTGGCCTATGTGCTGCTGTTCATTGACCCGGCCAGCGCCGCGCTGCTGGCCTGGGGTGTCTCGATGAGCAGCCGCCAGGCGGGCCACTTCTTCTTCGAGCCCAAGGGCTACGACGAAGTGAACCAGGCCACGCACGAGCACAAGGAAGAGATCAAGGTCGGCTACAACCTGCGGCGCAAGGTGGTGCTGATGGCGATCTGGGTCATCGGGCCGGTGGTGCTCTACCTGTCGCCCAGCCTTGGCGGCTGGATCCAGCCGGCTGACGGCTGGAATGGGTATCTCCACGATGTCGGCATCTTCTGGCTGGCTCTGGGCGTGGGCGGCCTGCTGTTCCGCACTGTCCACCTGTTCTTCCTGCGCGATGTGCAGACGGGCCTGGTCTGGATGACCAAGATCCTGACCGACC
>CAYJEC010000151.1:0-6232 GCA_964369025.1 uncultured Ideonella sp.
CCCAGGGCATCAGCGCCGAGGTGGTGCTGATCACCGCCTTCGCCGACCTGGACACGGCCATCGAGGCGCTGCGCGCCGGCGCCGGCGACATGCTGCTGAAGCCCTTCCGCATCACCCAGGTGCTGGGCACTGTGCGGCACGGTCTGGAGCGGGCGCAGTTGCGGCGCGAAAACTGGGTGCTGCGCCGCTCGCTCTCGCAACGCACGCCGCCGGCGGACGGCCTGGTCGGCCAATCCATCGCCATCAAGGGCCTGCAGTCCGCGTTGCGGCAGATCTCCGCGGTCGACTCGACCGTCTTGCTCACCGGCGAATCCGGCACCGGCAAGGAGCTGGCCGCACTGGCCCTGCACCGCCTGAGCCCGCATGCGGCCGCGCCCTTCGTGCCGGTGAACTGCGCCACCGCGGCGCCGGCGCAACTGGAGGCCGAGCTCTTCGGCCGTGGCGGCCATGGGCCGGGGCGCGACGGCCTGTTCGTGTATGCCCAGGGCGGCACGCTGTTCCTCGACGAGATCGGCGAGCTGCCGCTGCCGCTGCAGGCCACCCTGCTGCGCGTGCTGGACGATCGCCGCATACGCCCGGTAGGCAGCGAGCGCACGATCCCGGTCGAGGTGCGCATCGTCGCGGCCACCAACCGGCCGCTCGGCGCAGACGTGAAGGCCGGGCGGTTCCGGGCGGACCTCTACTACCGCCTGCAGGTGGTCGAGATCAAGCTGCCGCCGCTTCGCGCCCACAAGGAGGACATCCCGGATCTGGTGGCGCATTTCATCGACAGCCTGGCGCCGCGCCTGGGCGTGCCGCCGATCGAGATCACCCCTGACGAGATGGGCTTCCTGAAGCAGTACGACTGGCCGGGCAATGTGCGCGAGTTGCGCAACCTGATCGAACGCTCGTTGATCGTCGGCGCCCTGAACGTGTCGGCGCTGTACCAGAGCCTGCCGCGGCCCCGGGCTGAAGCCGCGGCCCCGGCAGCCCCGGCCATGACCTTGCCTGCCGGCCCGACCGACCTGCACACGCTGGAGAAGCGCCATATCCTTGCGGTGCTGGAGTCGGTGGGCAATGACAAGGCCCAGGCCGCGGATTTGCTGGGCATCTCCCGCCGCACCTTGGAGCGCCGCCTCGCCGAGTGGGCCGAGGCCGGTCTCGACGCGCGATGAAGTTCGCCCAGCTCTCCATCCGCCACAAGCTGCTGGCGATGGTGTTGCTGCCGCTGGCTGGCGCCCTCCCCTTGCTCGGCCTGCTGTTGCTGTGGTGGGGCAATGTGGCCATCGACCGCATGCTGATCACCAAGGTGCGGGCCGATCTGGCGGTGGCCCAGGGCTACTTCGAGCGGGTGCTGGGCGAGGTCGGCGCCAGCACCGGCACGGTGGCTGAATCGCATCGCCTGCACCTGGCAGTGGCCGCTGCAGACGGCCCGGCGGTGGTCGATCTGTTGCGCCTCGCGCGCCAGCGTGAACGCCTGGATTTCATCAACCTGCGGGCCCCCGACGGCACACTGCGCTACACCGACAGCGGCCCGGCCACCGGCACCGACCGGTCCTCGCCGGCGCTGCGCTCTGCCACGTCGGGCGCCGACCTCACCAGTGTCGAGGTGCTGCAGCCGGCACAGCTCGACCTGCTGGGTGCCGACTTGCGAAGCCGGGTCAGCGTGGCGCTGGTGCCCACACGCAACGCGGCACCCAGCGCGCGCGCGATGGAAGACCGGGCGATGGTGCTGCTGTCCACCCGCGCGGTGCGGGCACCGGATGGCACGCTGCTCGGCCATATACAGGGCGGCGTGCTGCTCAACCGGAACCTGCCCTTCATCGACCACATCAACGAGATCGTCTACCCGGAAGGCTCGCTGCCCTTCGGCAGCCAGGGCACCGCCACACTGTTCCTGGACGACGTTCGCATCAGCACCAACGTGCGCCTGTTCGGCCCGGAGCAGGACAACCGGGCCATCGGCACCCGTGTCTCTCAGACCGTGCGAGACACGGTGCTGGGCCGTGGCCAGACCTGGCTGGACCGCGCCTTCGTGGTCAACGACTGGTACGTCTCGGGCTACCAGCCGCTGGCCGACGGCGCCGGCCGGCGGGTGGGCATGCTCTACGTGGGCTACCTGGAGCAACCGTTCACCCGGTTGAAATACGCCGCGCTGGCCAGCATCGGTGTCATCTTCTTTGCGGTGATGATTGTGGCGGCGGTGGTCTCGCTGCGCTGGGCACGGGCGATCTTCCGCCCGCTGGAGCAGATGGAGGCCACCATGCAGGAGGTCGAGGCCGGCCGCCTCGCAGCCCGCGTGGGCGCCGTCGGCAGCACCGACGAGATCGGCCGGCTGGCTCGGCACCTGGACGACCTGCTCGATGTGATCGACGACAAGACCCGCGCGCTCCAGCAATGGAATGCGGAGCTGGACGCCAAGGTCGCGGAGCGCACCCGCGAGCTGGCCGCTGCGCAAAGTCAGTTGCTGCGCAGCGAGAAGCTCGCGGCGGTGGGCCAGCTCACCGCCAGCATTGCCCACGAGATCAACAACCCGATCGCCGTGATCCAGGGCAACCTCGATCTGCTGCGCACCCAGTTGCCGGCAGCCACCGCCGCCGGCGTGCAGGCCGAGTTGCGTCTGGTGGACGAGCAGATCGAGCGCATGCGCCTGATCGTCACCCAGTTGCTGCAGTTCGCCCGGCCGGCCGAGTACGCCGGCTACATCACGCCGGTGGACACCTCGCGCGTGCTGGAGGACTGCCTGGTGCTGGTCGGCCACCTGCTGTCGCGCACCCGCATCGAGCTGCGGCGCGACTACCGCGCCACCCGGGAGCCGGCACTGAACCGCAACGAGTTGCAGCAGGTGCTGGTGAACCTGCTGGTCAACGCCATTCACGCGATGCCCGACGGTGGCGCCCTGACACTGAGCACTCAGGATGTGGAGCCGGACAGCGTGGCCATCACCGTGGCCGACACCGGCCCCGGCCTGGACGCCGAACTGATGGGCCAAATCTTCCAGCCATTCGTGACCCGCAAGAAGGACGGCACCGGCCTGGGCCTCTGGATCAGCCGCAGCCTGGTAGAGCGCTACGGCGGTGACCTGCAGGCCCGCAACCGCCAGGACGGTGTGCCAGGCGCAGAATTCAGCGTCATCCTGCGCCGCGAGCCCGACACGCGCGCCACCTGATGCCCACGCCCCAGATCTTCATCAGCTACCGCCGCGACGACACTGCCGGCTATGCCCGTGCCCTGTGCGACGACCTGGCGCGGCGCTTTGGCGCGTCACGCGTCTTCATGGATGTGGACGACATCGCTGCCGGCCAGGTCTTTGGCGATGTGATCCAGCGTGCCGTGGGCTCGTCGCATGTGCTGCTGGTGCTGATTGGCAAGCACTGGCTCGGTGAACGCGACGGTTTGCCAGCGCGCATCTGCGAACCGGGCGACTTCGTGCGGCGCGAGGTCGAGGGCGCGCTGGCTCGGGGACTGCGCCTGATACCCCTGCTGTTCGACGGTGCCACCATGCCGGCCGAGGCCCAACTGCCCGACAGCCTGCGCCCGCTGGCCGGCCTGCATGCGCTGGAGATCGGCAACACCCGTTTCGCCGCCGACACGGAGCGGTTGGCCCAGGCCCTGCACGCAATCCTGGGCCGCACCGACCCGCCTCCGCAAACGGCGCGGCGCGTGGTGGTCGGTTTGCTGGCATTCGCCGCCGTGCTCTCGGGGGCGGCCTGGTGGTACACCCGGTCGGCAGGGCCAGGGCCGCGCGCAGCCATCAACGGCAGCTGGCAGGCCGAGGTGGTCTACGACTGGCCGAACGCCAGGTACACCGAACGCTTCACGCTGGGGGGCAACGGCGTGGGCTTGCATGGCAGTGCCTCGTTCCTGGGCGTGCCACGGGGCCTGCTGGAGGGCCGGGTGGAGGCCGGCCAGCTGAGCTTCGTGACCCGCACGCAAGAGACTGGCAGCAGCGGCAGCGCGGACCTGGTGCACCGATACCAGGGCCGACTGGTGGGCGACGAGATCCGCTTCGTCATGCAGACCGAAGGCGGTACCTCGGCCCATGTGCCGATCGAGTTCGCGGCGCGGCGGGTGGCGCCCGCATCGGCGGACTGACCCTCCGCCAAACCTGCCGGTCAGCCCGGCTTGTTCTTCAGCTTGCCCTTGGGCAGGACAGCCGTCATCGGCGGCACGGGCCTGTCAGAACCGCCGGCCTTGGGAGGCGCGGTGTCCTTCTTGGGCTTCTTTGCCAGTTTTTCAGTGCGTTGGTCGCCTTTGGCCATGGCTGTTTCCCCGTGAGTTGGGCGGTGAATGTGACAAGGCGATATGGTAGCCGGCCGAACGCGGCATGATGCTCGGGTGATACCACTTTCCGTTCTTGATCTCGCCCCCATCGTCGAAGGCGGCGACGCCGCCCAGGCGCTGCGCCACTCGCTCGACCTGGCCCGCCATGCCGAGGCCTGGGGCTACCGCCGCTACTGGGTGGCCGAGCACCACAACTTGGATGGCGTGGCCAGTTCGGCCACCGCGGTTCTGGTGGGCCACCTCGCCGCGGGCACGCGCACCATCCGCGTCGGCTCGGGCGGCGTGATGCTGCCCAACCATGCTCCGCTGGTGATCGCGGAGCAGTTCGGCACCCTGGCCACGTTGTTCCCCGGGCGCATCGACCTGGGACTGGGCCGTGCGCCGGGCACCGACCGGCCCACCATGCGCGCGCTGCGCCGCCACCTGGCCGGCGGCGACGAGGAAGAAGGCTTCCCTCGCGACGTGCAGGAGCTCATCGCCTACCTGGGCGACGGCGTGCCCGGCCAGACCGTGCGCGCCATCCCCGGCATGGGCACCAAGGTCCCGGTGTGGCTGCTGGGCTCCAGCCTTTACAGCGCCCAGCTCGCTGCCTACCTGGGCCTGCCCTTCGCATTCGCATCGCACTTCGCCCCCGACATGCTGCTGCAGGCGCTGGAGATCTATCGCGCCACCTACCGGCCGTCGACCGAGTGGCCAAAGCCCCACGCCATGGTGGGCGTGAACGTGGTCGCCGCAGACACCGACCTGGAAGCCGCCCGCCTGTTCACCTCGATCCAGCAGCGGTTCCTGGGCATGCAGCGCGGCCAGCGCGGCCCGCTGCCGCGGCCCATCGCCCCCGAGGCCATGGAGGCGATGTGGAGCCCGGCAGAAAAGGCGGGCGTCGAGCGCATGCTGGCCGCATCGGCCACCGGCTCGCCAGAGACGGTGCGGCGCCAGCTTCAGGCGCTGATCAGCCGGACCCAGGCCGACGAGCTGATCGTCGCCGGGGCCGTCCACGACCACGCGGCCCGGCTTCGCTCCTACGAACTGCTGTCCAGCCTGACCGCGTAGGACGCCACTTACGTTCGTTTACGTGGTTCGCCGACCACCGGGAACGACCAAGGCGCGTTAACTGGGCACCAGCACGCGGCAACCCGCCGGGCCCGCGTTGCGCGAATCCGAAAGATTGGAGTACCCATGAACCGCACCCTCATCGCCCTCGCGGCTGCTGCCATGCTCGCCGCCACCTCGGGCTGCGTCGTCGTGCCGGCACGGCATGCCGGCGGGGCCGTCTACGTGGCCCCAGGCTACGACAGCCCCGGCCCGGGCTACGTCTGGCAATTGCACGGCCAGTTCGGCTGGGGCTGGCGCCACCCGCACCGCGGCTGGCACCGCGGCTGGCGCTGAGCACGTGGGCACCGGCCGCCGCTGCGCGGTGGCCGGTGCCCACCTTCAATTCAAAGAGGTGGACAGATCATTCTAATATTCTTTAGAATGATCTCATGAGAGAAACGAAGAACTTCCTCTACGAGCAAGTGGCCCGCATCGGCAAGGCCGTCGCCAGCCCGAAACGGCTGGAACTGGTGGAGTTGCTTTGCCAGGGTGAGAAGACGGTCGAGATGCTGGCCGAACAGGCCGAGATCAGCGTCAAGCTGGCCAGTGCACATCTCAAGGAGTTGCGTCTGACGCGTTTGGTCGACACGCGCAAGGACGGCAAGTACGTTCTCTACCGCCTCGCCAGCACCAGCGTGGCCGACCTCTGGGTCCATCTGCGATCCGAGGCCGAGGAACGCCTGGTCGAACTCCAGGTGGCCTTGGCCAACCTCGTTGCGCACGGCGACGAACTCGAGGGCCTGGACAGCCGGGCCATCCTGAAGCGCGCCGCCGCCGGTGAAGTGCTGGTGCTGGACGTGCGCCCTGCCGACGAGTATGCCGCCGCCCACCTGCCGCACGCCGGAGTCATCCACCACCATCAGCCCCGAGTCGCTCA
>CAYJEC010000151.1:6242-7375 GCA_964369025.1 uncultured Ideonella sp.
AAGCGCCGGCTCGCCGAGCTGCCGAAGGACACCCCGGTGGTCGCGTACTGCCGCGGCCCGTTCTGCCTGATGGCGAAGGCGGCGGTGGAGTTGCTGCGAAACAAGGGCTATCGCGCCTTCCACCTGACCGACGGCGTCGCTGAGTGGCGCGCCCAGGGCCTGCCCGTCGAGGCCTTCGCCGAGGGGGGTCCGGCATGAAGACCCTGTTGATTCTCAACGACGCCCCCTATGGCAGCGAGCGCACCTACAACGGCGCTCGCCTGGCCGGTGCCCTGGCCCGGCAGGACGGCGATGAGGTACGCGTCTTCCTGATCGGCGACGCCGCGACCGCCGCACACCGGCAACAGCGTGTGCCTGCAGGCTTCTACAACCTCGAGGTGATGTGGGGTTCGCTGGTGAAACGCAGTGGTGTCATCGGCGTCTGCGCCACCTGCATGGACGCGCGCGGCCTCGCGGACAGTGACCTGATTCCCGGTGCCCATCGCAGCAATATGGACGAGCTGACGCAGTGGACCACCTGGGCCGACAAGGTTCTGGTGTTCTGAGACAAGGTGACCAACATGTTCTTCAGACAACGCGCAGCGGCCCATGCCACCTTGTCCTATTTCTTCGGCTGCACGGGCATCGGCCGGTCGGTGGCGGTCGATGTGGTCGCCGGTGACGAAGTCTGGTTCGTCGCCGAGGCCGCGCGGACCGGCGTGCCGATCTCGTACGTGATCGACACCCATGTGCATGCGGACCACCAGTCCGGCGGCCTGGCCCTGGCGTGTCGCGTCAAAGCGCCCTACTGCCTGCACGAGAGCAACCGCGGCCGTGTCGCCTTCGACTTCATGCCGCTGGCGGACGGCCAGCGGTTGGACGCCGGCAACGTGGTCGTCGACGTGCTGCACACCCCCGGGCACACGCTCGACGGCGTGTGCCTGCTGGTGCGCGACCTGCGCCGAGGCGACGACCCCTGGTTCCTGCTGACCGGCGACACGCTGTTCGTCGGCGCCGTCGGCCGGCCGGATCTCGCCGGCCAGGAGCGGCAGATGGCGGCCGTGCTGCACGACACGCTGCACCACAAGCTGCTGGGCCTGCCGATTGACCTGGAAATCTATCCGGGCCACCAGGCCGGCAGCGCCTGCGGTGCC
>CAYJEC010000152.1:0-7353 GCA_964369025.1 uncultured Ideonella sp.
GGGCCTGGTGACCACCAAGTTCGGCGAGATGGAAAGCAAGGATGCCTTGAAGCGCCGCATTGCGGAGGCGGCCAAGTACGCACCGCTGGAGCAACTGGCGTTGAGCCCGCAGTGCGGCTTCTCCAGCACCGTGCATGGCAACAACATCGCGGTGGAAGCCCAGCGCGCCAAGTTGCGGCTGGTGGCCGAGGTGGCCGCCGAGGTGTGGGGTTAACTATTGAGCAGCAACCGGGGTCAGCAGGAAGGCCCGGGTCGTGCCCTTGTGCTGCCCGGTGCCGATGATCAGGCCACTGTCGTTGATGGCGCGTGCTTCGAGCATCACCCAGTTCTTGCCCGTCTTCGGGTCCAGGCGGGTATTGAGGTCGACCAGTTGCAGGCCGTCGTGCACAACGGCACGACGGTCGGTGCCCCCGATCGGCGTGGAGTAACCCACCACCCAGCCGTTCCGGTTGATGCCCAGCGCACAACTGTCGTCGCCGCCCAATGAGGGCAACGCCTGCATCACGCCCTGGCTGTACACAAATGCCTGGCGCACTGCGTCACCTGCCAACGTGGAACAACCTGTAACCTGCCGCGAATCGTTGATCGCCACGGCGGCGGACTGGGACCCGCCCAGGGTGCCGAGATTGCTCATCACGCCGTTCCGGTAGAGAAATGCCCGCTGCTCTCCCCCTGGCAAGTGGGCCATGCCCACCACATCACCCTTGTCGTTGACGGCAATGCCTTCGCTGTGGTCCCCGCCCAAGGTACCCAGATCCAACATCGTCGTGCCTTGCTTCAGGAACGCGTGCACGGCGCCAGACATCGTGGCGGCACGGCCGGTGACCTGGCCCAGGTTGTTGATGTCCCGACCGTGACTGTCCAGCGAGCAGCCGCCGCAGCCATCTTCGGGAAATCCGCCCAGGTCCTGGGTCGTGGTGCCGTCGAAGAGAAAGGCGTGTGTCGCTGCACCGGCCAGAGAACTGCCAGTGACCACCGACATGTCGTTGATGCCCCAAGGCGTGGTCGCGGACGCACCCAGGGTCTGCAGTTCCGGTACCAGGCTGCACGAGGCCTTGTTGCAGCGAGCGGCGGCAAAACCCGCACCGAATGTGTAGCCGAACTCGATGGCCGTCTGGCCGCTCTTGTTGATCGCGCGGCCGATCGAGTAGAGGGTGCTGTCACCCTTGGGGCCGACCAGCAACTCCGTGACCTTGTAGACCGGTACCTCGGCGATGGCGGTGCCAGCAGCCAGAAGCATGGCGACTGCCACGCTGCCAAGGCGCCATTGAACGTGCTGCATGATGTCCTTCATCATCGGTTTGGACGGGCTGCCGCGCTGACTTCGGCTGGCGACAAAGCCTTCAAGGTGTGGTCTGACCAGACCTGGCGCCACCGCCGGGCGCCCGGCTCCCCGTGCCGCAACCCCAGCATGTGTCGCGACAGGTGCGACCAGGGGACGCCCTGCCCGACCATCCGATCCATGTGAGCAACCATCAGTGCTTCGACATCGTCGCGCTGTAGCGGGGCCTGTGGCACGTCGAAGAAGCGTGCATCCCAGTCGGACATCAGCCAGGGGTTGTGGTACGCCTCGCGGCCGAGCATCACACCGTCCACATGCTGCAGATGCCCTGCAATCTCGTCGTTGGTGCGGACCCCGCCGTTGAGCACGATGGTCAGGTGCGGGAAGTCGCGCTTGAGCCGGTAAACGAACTCATGGCGCAGAGGAGGCAGTTCGCGGTTCTCCTTGGGGCTCAACCCCTTCAGCCACGCATTGCGGGCATGCACGATGAAGACGCCACAGCCCGCCTGCGACACCGTGCCGACAAAATCGCGCACGAACTCGTAGCTCTCCTCGCGGTCGATCCCAATGCGGTGCTTCACCGTCACCGGCAGGCCGCAGGCAACGTCCACCATCGCCTTGACGCAATCGGCCACCAGCGGCGCCTCGGCCATCAGGCAGGCTCCGAAAGCCCCACGCTGGACCCGCTCACTCGGGCAGCCGCAGTTCAGGTTGATCTCGTCGTATCCCCAGCGACGAGCCAGCCCGGTGGCATGCGCCAGTTCCGCGGGTTCGCTGCCGCCGACCTGGAGGGCCAGCGGATGTTCCTCTTGGTTGAAATCGAGGTGGCGCGGCTGATCGCCATGGCGCAGCGCACCGGTGGTCACCATCTCGGTGTAGAGACGGGTCCGCCGGGTGATCAAACGATGGAAGAACCGGCAATGGCGGTCTGTCCAGTCCATCATCGGGGCCACACTCAGGCGCCAAGCCGAGACGGGCAACGCGCCGGCCGGGTCTGTCAGCGTGGTGGATGGAAGCGGGGCATTCACCCGCAGATTATCACGGCTGACTTACGAATTGTTTCACTGCCCGCCCGGCGTTCACCGTGATGCCCTGCGCAAAACGCGGCAGCAACGCGAGGGGAAGATCGTGCCCCATGCCCTCCACAAAGTCGCTGGTGGCCCCGGAAATGCGCCGGGCCAGATCCTGCCCGTTCGCCAACGGGATCAGCGGATCCGCCATGCCGTGGATGACGTGGGTGGGCGCCTGGATTCGCGCCAGCAGGGGCGTGCGGTCGCCGTCGGCGGCCACCGCCACCAGTTGGCGCAGGGTGCCCGCCGGCCGCCAGGCCCGTTGAACACTTCGGAGCAGGCGCTGGCGGAACATCTCTGGCTCCGGCGGGTAGCCCGGGCTGCCGATGACCTGGAAGACCCGCATCAGGTGGTCCGCCAAAGAGCCCATGTCACCAGATGCCGGCCGGTGCAGCATGACACGGCGTGCGGCCATCGTGGCCTGCGGAAGCTGACGCGAGCCGCTGGTGGTCATCAGCAGGCACAGGCTGCGCACGTGTTGCGGGTGTTCGGCGGCCAGGTGTTGTGCCACCATGCCCCCGAGCGAGGCCCCGCAGATGTGGGCGCTGGCGATGCCCAACGCGTCCAGCACCCCCAACGCGTCGCGCGACATGTCAGCCAGGCTGTACGGTGAACGTACCGGCCAGTGAACGAGGTGCTGCAGACCAGCCAGCGCGATGTTGGGTACGCCCAGGTGATCGAAGCCCTGGCTGAGGCCGGCATCGCGGTTGTCGAAACGGATCACCCGGAAGCCACGCGACACCAGATCTGCCACCAGTTCGTCGGGCCAGCCAATGAGCTGCATGCCCAGCCCCATGATCAGCAGCAGAGGTTCACCGCCCGGAGGGCCTCGGTCGTCGACCTCGATGGCGATGCCGTTCGCCGCAATCTGCATCAGGCGGCCTGTGCCGCGACAGCCGCCTGGCTGGTGGATGTCTTGAAGAACCAGCGGCGCGTGCCCTCGGTGTGGAAGCGCTGCCATCCCCCGACCGGCTGACGCAGTCGATCGGCAATGGCATAGAGGGTCAGCGGGTTCATGCCCATCCCCACATGGCTGGCATGCAACTCGATGTTCTCGGTGTGATCGAGACCAGGGTTCAGGCTGCACTGCCAGGCCACGATGCCGTCCGTGCGCGAGTAGATGGAGGTGGTGGGCACCGGCGGCGGTTGGCGGATCTCGTCGATCAGCTGCGGATCGTGGGCCGACTGCCCACTGACCAACTCGAACAGGCGCCAGGCGTTGGTGGCGCGCGGATGCCCGGAGAACGGTGAGCCCAGCGTGATGACACAGCGCACGAGATCCGGCAGTTCCTTGGCCAGCTCGCGGGCGTAGATGCCACCCAGGCTCCAGCCGATCAGGCTGACCTTCTGGCCGTGCCGGTAGTTCAGGGCCTTGAGTTGCTCCAGGCAGGCTTCGAGCACGCCTGCGCGAGGGCCGAAATTGAACCCTTGCCGCCAAGGCTGCGGGTCATAGCCGCGGTCGCGCAGGAAGTTGCGCATTGGCACGGTTGAAAAATCCGACACGCCCAGCCCGGGGAACACGATGACCGGATGGCCGTCGCCCGGCGGCAGGTTCTTCAGCCACGGTGCACTGGCCAGCAGGGCCGCGAATTCCCAGGGTGCGCGCCCTTCCAGCGCCAGCTTGAGCAGCCCCGGAGGGCGCAAGGTGTCAGCGTTGTCTGCCATGCCACTGATCTTAGCGACTGGCCTTGCGCCTGGTTGGGGCGCTTGCCCTAGTCGGGGTTGTCTCCTTGGCGACAGCGGCGCCCTTCACCGGCAGAGCTCGGAGTTGCTCGAACGATGCCTTGAGGCCGTCTGCAAAGGCCTGAACATCCGGCATGGCGCCCAGATCGGCCATCAGACCGAAATCCATGTGCTGGTCGTAGCTCTGCACAGTGACGTTCAACGCAATGCCGTGCACCACGATGCTGGTCGGGTAGTTGGTCAGCATGTGGGCGCCTGCCAGGAACAGGGGCACGGGCGGGCCTGGCACGTTGGAGATCACCAGGTTGGCCACCTGAGGGACGCGCTCAGCCACCTTCGCCTTACCGTAGAGCGCCGTGGCCGCTTCCATCAGCCATGGCACGCCAATGCTCGGGAAGTCGGTGGGCAACACACTTTTCAGCGAACCCATGGTCGCTTTCATCGCCGCCGAGGCAGCCTTGATGTGGGCGAGGCGGCGATGGGGGTCGGCCAGGTGGGTGCCCAGGCTGATGAAGCTCATCGATGCCTGGTTGTCTGACCGGGTGTCACCGGCAGCCCGAAGCGAGATCGGTACCGCTGCGATCATCGGCTTGCGCGGCATAGCCAGCTTGTGGGCAGCGTAATAGTGCCGCATGGCACCAGCGCACAGCATCATCACCACGTCGTTCAGCGTGGCGCCATGTTCACGGGCCAACTGCTTCATCTCGCCGATGGGCAGCGACAGACTGGCGAACGCCCTGCCCGGCCCCACGGACACGTTCAGGGGCGTGCGGGGTGCCAGCGCCAGGTTGCTGACCTTGCCCTTGGACCTGCCGAGCAGTGATGTGTTGGACACCACCGCGCCGGCGGCGCGCGTCAAGGTGCCGACAGTGGCCGGCAGTTCGCGGATGATCTGCCCAACCTGCAGCACCTCGCTGGCCAGGGCGCCACGCAGCATTTCGGTCATGTTGAGGCGGAAGGTCCGGGTGCGCTGCGACGGCCGTGCCTCGATACTGCGCGGCTCGGGAGTGAGGTCGAAAATGATGTTGGCCAGTGCCACGGCGGCCTGGCCGTCGACAGCGGCGTGATGAACCTGGCTGTACAGGGCCACCCGCTTGCGGCCACCAGGTGACGGGGCCAGGCCTTCCAGCACATGGAATCGCCACAGTGGCCGGCTACGGTCGAGCAGGCGCGGGTGCAACTCGCCGACCGCTGCGTGCAGCTCGGCCATGCCCCCGCCCTGCTTTGCGCTGGCGGGAAGGCGGATTTCGACGATGTGCTGATCGAGGTCCGGCTCGGCATCCACCCACGCCGGGTTGGCCAGGTTCAGGGGCATCCACCACAGGCGCCTGCGCAGGGCCGGCATCAGCGGCAGCCGGGCCTGCATATGCTTGCGAAGGTCCTTCACGAAGCGGCCGCGGTAGCCCTTGGGCAACTCCAGCACGTGCAACGCACCGACATGCATGGGCATCTCGGCCGACTCGATGAAGAGGAAGGTGGCGTCCAGCCCGCTCAGTTGCCGCATGGAGGCTCCCGCTTGGTTGATCTCATGTCGGCGATGCTAGGCGCGGCGGCGGTGCCGCCCGCTCGGGTCTCACCCTAGCGCTGCGCGGTCGGACTGCGGTTCACCAGCGCAACCAGTTCGTTGGTGGCCAAGGCGCCAAGGACCAGCGTGCCGCCGCCCATGACGGCGAGCGACGGTGCCTCGCCTGCACCCAACCAGGCCCAGACGACGCCGAAAAGCACCTCCAGCAGCGCCAGCAGTGCAACTTCCGGTGCGGCCAGGGTGCGTGCCGCCGTGACCGCCATGACGCAGGGGATGGCCAACTGGCCGACCCCGAGAGCAGCCAACCAGGCCACATCCGCGCCGGAAGCCTGAAGCGGCCAGGCCAGCGGGAAGGTGATCAACGCTGACAACACGGCGCCGACGAGCAGCGCGGGCAGCATGTCCGACGGCGACTCGCCGCGTGCGTCTTGCTGAATGAGTGTCCAGTTGAGGGCTGCGGCCAGCGGAACCCCCAACGCGACCAACGTGCCGAGCACGTGCTGCCCACCTGCGGCACTGATGTCGGCACCGTACATCCAGGCGATGCCGGCACCGGCCACAACGATGGCAGCCCAGGTTCGTGCCGGCAGGCGGTGATGCAACGCAAAGCGAGAGAGCAAGGCGGTGAACAGTGGCGCGGTGGCCATCACGACCAGCACGTTGGCCACGGTGGTCAGCGTCATGGCCACCATGAAGGCGGTGAACATCACGCACCAGCACAGGCCGGAAACCCACATCGACCGACCACCGCTCCGAAGCCGTTGCAGCAGCACCTGGGGCCCACGCAGCCAACTCAGCAACACGACCAGGCCAGCCGCGTTGAACAAGCTGCGCCAGAACGTGACTTCGAATGCACGAGCGGCTTCAAGCTGTCGGGTGACGACCCCTGCAGTGCTCCACAACAAGGTCACCGCCAGCATCACCAGCACGGCGCGGCGATGTGTCATGCCCCTTCGCGGGAAGCACGCTTGCGGTCGTGTTCCGACAGGTGGCGTTTGCGCACGCGGATGCTCTTGGGCGTGATCTCGACCAGTTCGTCGTCGGAGATGAACTCCACCGCGTACTCGAGAGTGAGGTCGATCGGCGGCGTGATCTTGATCGCATCCTCCTTGCCGCTGACGCGGAAGTTGGTCAGCTGCTTCATGCGCGTGGCGTTGACCACCAGGTCGTTGTCACGGCTGTGGATGCCGACGATCATGCCTTCGTAGACCGGATCACCCGCCTTGACGAACATGCGGCCCCGGTCGTCCAGCTTGCCCAGTGCGTAGGTGAAGATTTCCCCGGCGTCCATGCTGATCAGGACACCGTTCTTGCGGCCCTCGATCTCGCCCTTGTAGGCTTCGTAGCCGTCGAAGATGTTGCTGATCAGGCCGGTGCCGCGCGTCAGGTTCATGAACTCGTTGGAGAAGCCGATCAGGCCACGCGCCGGAATACGGTACTCCAGCCGCACGCGCCCGTTGCCGTCGGTCTCCATGTTGACCAGTTCGGACCTGCGCTCGCCGAGTGCCTGCATCACGGCACCCTGGTGGGTGTCCTCGACGTCTGCGGTGACGAGTTCGATCGGTTCGTGCCGCTCGCCATCAACATCGTGGAAAACCACGCGCGGCTTCGACACAGCCAACTCGTAGCCCTCGCGCCGCATGTTCTCCAGCAGGATGGTCAGGTGCAATTCGCCGCGGCCGGACACTTCGAAGATGCCGTCGGCGTCCGTCTCCTTGACCCGCAGCGCGACGTTGGACTGCAGTTCCTTCTGCAGGCGGTCCCAGATCTGGCGGCTGGTGACGAACTTGCCT
>CAYJEC010000153.1:0-7303 GCA_964369025.1 uncultured Ideonella sp.
AGGGCAAGACGGTGCGTTCGTACCACGAGTCCGACATGCGACCTCCGGGAAAGGTGATATTCGGGCGCCTGACATTGAAGCCGAGGCGAGCGCGCCGTGCCAAGACGGCAAGAGTCATCTCCAGAGAACGGTCAGGGCTCACCGCTCACAGGCAGGGCCGGTGACCAGCCGAACATCTGGGTGAACGACCCGTCGGCGTTGGGGCGCAGTTCGGCGCGCCGCATGCCCGCCTTGAGCAACACCCTGTGAGACGCTTCGTTCTCCGGATCAGTGGTGGCAATGACCTCGGGCAGGCCCATCTGCCTTGCATAGCCCAGCATGCCGGTGGCGGCCTCGGTTGCGAACCCGTGACCCCAGACATCCCGGTGCAGCGCGTACTTGATCTCCGGCTCCGCCTGCCCGCCTGGGTGCACGAGGCCACAGAAGCCAACGATGGCGCCGGTTGACTGCTCAACCAAGGCGACCATGCCATAGCCACGGGTTGCGTAGTTGCGCAGTGTGACCTCGACCCACTGCTCGCAACGGGCGCGATCGAGCGGTTGCCTATCGCCGACATACCGAACGACCACTGGATCGCCGTAAACGGCAACCATCGCGTCCACGTCGGAAGCAGTGATGTGACGCGCGCAGAGGCGTGGCGTTCGATAGACCTGCTGGGACATCTGTGTGGGATGACATTGCGCCTTCACGAATGAGGTGTCCCCCTGCGCCCTGGGCTGTCCGCTGAGCCGCTCGCGGCAACGAGCGCCACGATGGGAAATGCGACGTCTCAACACCGGGCTCGGACGAGAAGGTCCAACGCCATTCTGACCGCCGGCATCCATCTCGCCAAGAACGTTGTCTAGTTCAACGGCCTAGCCGAGGCTGGCAAAGCCTGGCTGGAGCGCCGCGCTGAAGCAGCCGACCCGGCACGGGTTAGAGTTGCCTGGATGAACGACATGCTCCCGCCCTGGCCGCTGCTGACGGCCTTTGTCGGCGCCAGCTTGGCCCTGGCGCTCACTCCCGGACCGGCCGTGGTCTACATCGTTGCGCGCACGCTGGCCCAGGGCAAGGCCGGTGGGCTGGCGTCGGTGGCCGGCGTGGCGCTCGGCAACTTTGGCAATGCGCTCGGTGCGGCGTTGGGGCTGGCGGTGCTGTTCGCCCTCTCGTCGGCGGCTTTCACGGTGGTCAAGCTGGCCGGCGCGGCCTACCTGGTGTGGATGGGGTTGAAGATGTGGCGCGAGTCGGCGCAGCGGCCGGCCGGGGGTGCCGCGCTGCCGGATGTGGCCGTGCGTGGCAATGGCCAGGTGTTCCGCGATGGCTTCGTGGTGGCCCTGCTGAACCCCAAGACCGCGCTGTTCTTCGCAGCCTTCCTGCCGCAGTTCATGACCCCCGGCGGCGCCCACCCGCTGACCCAGAGCGTGGTGCTGGGCGGTGTGTTCGTCGCGATCGCCGCGTGCACCGATGCCGGCTACGTGGCCCTGGCCTCGCTGGTGGCGCCTCGCCTGCGCGGTGCAGTGGCCGCCCGCCGGCACGGCCAGCGGTTGGCCGGCACGGCCTTCATCGGGCTGGGGCTGTTGGCTGCTTTCAGTGAAAGGCCGGCTGCCGCGATCCGCCAGGCTTGAGTCCGAGGCCAGACCATGGGCGCCCGCTACCATCAAACCTTCCTGAACCTCCGCCTGAAGGCCGCCGCATGCTGAATGTCCAGAAGCTCATCCCCCGCGGCGCCGGCCTGGCCGCCGCGCTGCTGAAACGCGCCGCGACCGTGGAGCTGGATTGGGATGTGCGGCAGAAGAGCCGCTTCGAGGCCACCGACAGCCAGGGCCGGCAGATCGGCGTGTTCCTGCCACGCGGCAGCGTGGTGCGCGGCGGCGACGTGCTGGTGGCCGAAGACGGCAGCCTCATCGCCGTCACCGCCGCCCTGCAGCCGGTGCTGGAGGTGCGTGCCTGCGCCGAGCACGGCAGCCCCTTCGATCTGTTGCGCGCCGCCTACCACCTGGGCAACCGCCACGTGGCGCTGGAGTTGCAGCCAGACCACCTGAAGCTCGAACCCGACCATGTGCTGGCCGACATGCTGCGCCAGCGCCACCTGATCGTCAGCGAAACCCGCGCCGCGTTCGAGCCCGAAGGTGGCGCCTATGCGCCCGGCGCGCACGCCCATGGTCATGACCATGCGCACGGCCACTCGCACGACCATGGGCATGACCACGGCCATGCGCACGACGACCACGCCGGGCACGATCACGGCCACGGCCACGGCAAACATTCCCACTGAGCCGGCGCATGCCGCGCGTCCGCCCTGCTGCGCCGGCGCTGGCCGACCGGTCCCTTCTTCGCCTGATCTGGCTCGCCTCCCCCGCCTTGCCGGTCGGTGGATTCAGCTACTCCGAGGGCCTGGAGACCGCGGTCGACAGCGGCCGCGTGCATGACGAAGCCAGCGCTGCCGCCTGGATCGGCGACCAGTTGGCACTCGCCCTGGGCCGCGCCGACTTGAGCGTGGTGGCCCGCGCGTTCGGTGCCTGGAAGCGCGGTGACACCGCCCGCATCAACGAGCTCAACGACTGGGTGCGCACCACGCGCGAGAGCCGCGAGATGCGCCAGCAGGCCGAGCAGATGGGCCGTTCGCTGCACGACTGGCTGCGCCAGCGCCAGCCCGGCGATCCGCGGGTGGCCGTGCTGGGCAGCTTGTCACCCGCCCCCACCTGGCCGCTCGCCTACGCACTGGCGGCCGTGCACAGCGGCGCGCCCCTGCGCGAGGCCCTGCTGGCGCACACGTTCGGCTGGGCAGAGAACATGGTGCAGGCGGCGATCAAATCGGTGCCGCTCGGCCAGAGCGCCGGCCAGCGCATACTGGGCACCCTGCTCGACGCCATCCCCGCTGTGGTCGACCAGGCCATCGCCCGGCCCGACAGCGAACGCCAGGCCTTCACCCCGATGCTGGCCATCCTCTCGGCGCAGCACGAGGCGCAGTACTCCAGGCTGTTCCGGTCCTGAGCCAGGGCCTGTTGGCGCTATGACTCGCGCCGCCAGACGTTGGCCAGCGCCTTCACCTTGCCCCAGGCCCCCAGCCGCTCGTCCGACAGGGCATCCAGGAAATCTGACAAGCGCTTGGACTTGACCATGGTGTAGATGGTCAGCGCGGCGGTGAGCCCGAACACCAGCGCAAAGTAGGCCAACCGGCGCGACAACGGTGCCTCCGCCTCGGCCAACAGGTTCATGCCGAGGAAGCCGGTGGTCACCGTGCCGATCAGGCCGAAGATGGTGACCACTGTCAGCCTCACCACCGTGTTGGCCTGGCGGCGCAGGCTGTCGGCATCCAGGTAGGCGTTCATGTCGGCGATGCGCTCCTTGACCTCGGCATACAGCGGGTCGAGTTCCAGGTGCCTGGCGGTCAGGTGGAACAGCGCGCGCGCCTGCGCCTGTTCGGCCACCTCGTGGAACCAGTAGCGGTGGGTGAAACGCAGGAAGCCCTCGAAGCTGCTTCGGATGGCGCGCTTGAAGCGCTTGACGCTCCCGGCGTCCTGCACGTTGAGCCGCTTGAGCGCCTCGACCAGGCGGTCGCTGAACATCAGCAGCGCGGCCTTCTGGAAGTGGGCGATCAGGAAGATCATGAAATGCGGGTGCCTGAACTGCGCCAGCACCCCGCGCTGGCCGCAGCGATAGAACTCGGCCTCGGCGCGGCCCACCACCACCAGCGCATGGCCGCAGCACAGGTAGCGGGTGTCGGGCGCGGCGCCGCCGCCAGACCAGAAGCGGTCGTAGCAGTAGCGCGCCTCGAAATCGGCCACGTGCTGTTCCGCATAAGGCAAGGCACCGTCGCTGCCGCCTGCGCCGGTGACCAGGCCGAGGCGGATGAAGTCGGCCCGGGTCAGGGCCCGCGGGTCGTCGAGCGCCAGGTAGGCCATGGTGGGCATGCGGTGGTACTCGATCTGCCGGTAGCGCAGCGCGCCAGCCTCGCCGGAGTGGTCGGCCACCAGGGGTTGCAGCAGCCAGGCCCAGTGCGCCGCCATGCGCGGCGCACGGTGCTCGGCCACGTGCTGAAGAAAGGCCTCGCGATCGTGCGCATCCGACCGGGCCAGCACCCTGCCGTCCTCCGCCAGCCACTCGGCACCGGCCAGGCAGTGCAGCGGTTGGCCGCGTGCATCCCAGCCCGGCGGGTAGGCCCGCCCGAAGCGGTAGAGCATCTCCTGGGCCTGCGCGAGGCTGAGCCCGTCGGCCTGCACCTCCACGTTGAGCAGCACCACGTCCACATCGAAGAAGAAGTACAGATCGACATGCACGACCTGCAGTTCAATGGGATCTGCACCGGCTTGCGTCCAGGCGCGCACCCGGGCCACGTCGTGCCGGCGGAAGACGCGCATCGGCGCGCCGCTGGCGTCGGCGTCCCCTTGCTCGCCGTCGTCGCGGGCCGAGCGGCCCTCGCCGAACAGGAAACGCTGCACATAAGGCAGGAAGGTGACGAACTCGTTGTAGTGGCGCTCGTGAAACTGGCCCGGGTCGCCGGTGTACTCGTCGACCTGCTCGCGCCAGGGTGAGGCATCGCCAAGATCCCGCAGCACCTGCCAAGGGGGCCGGCCGTGGCCACCACCCTTCTGCAACAGGCGCAACGGCCAGAGCAGCAGTTGCCGCAGGTGGCGTACGGTCGGGCTGGGCACGGTCGCAGCGGTGTCGGGCATGCGCGGATTGTGCGGCCGGCCATGGGATCATGGCATCTGTCGCAACCCTGAGCCGCCCCTGACATGAACGCTGCAACCGCCCGCCGCACCAAGCCCCTGCCCCCGCTGCGTGTCGGTGTCGGCGGCCCGGTGGGCTCGGGCAAGACGACGCTGGTCGAGATGCTGTGCAAGGCCATGCGCGAGCGCTGGGATCTGGTCGTCGTGACCAACGACATCTACACCAAGGAGGACCAGCGCCTGCTCACCGTGGCCGGCGCGCTGGAGCCCGAGCGCATCATGGGCGTGGAGACGGGCGGCTGCCCGCACACCGCCATCCGCGAGGACGCGTCGATCAACCTCGAGGCGGTGGACCGCATGCTCGAGAAGTTCCCGGATGCCGACATCGTCTTCATCGAAAGCGGTGGCGACAACCTCGCCGCCACCTTCAGCCCCGAGTTGAGCGACCTGACGATCTACGTGATCGACGTGGCCGCAGGCGAGAAGATCCCCCGCAAGGGCGGCCCGGGCATCACCAAGAGCGACCTGTTCGTCATCAACAAGACCGATCTCGCGCCTTACGTGGGCGCTGATCTGTCGGTGATGGAAGCCGACACCCGGCGGATGCGGCCGGGCCGGCCTTTCGTGATGACCAACCTGAAGACCCGCACCGGGCTCGACGAGGTCGTCGCGTTCATCGAGCGCCGGGGTCTGCTGGTCAGCGCCTGAGATTCACCGGCCCGGCGGCAGCACGCCGTCGTTCTGCAAGGTGCCGCGGCGTCGGGTTGGCATGGCGGACCTCCAGAGTTGTCGGGTGCTCCACAACCTCTCGGGCGCTGCGGTGCCGGCACTGTGGTGCTTGACCGTTAGCGAAGCGTTGGTGGCCGATCTGCATGCCAAGTTGTGATATCTGCTAGTCAGAACCCAACCTAGACGGCATGGGAGAAGCTTTCCACAATGCCGCCAAGCCACCCACCCACCGCCATGCCACAAACCGCCATTCCCTGCCTGCTGATGCGCGGCGGCACCTCCAAGGGGCCGTTCTTCCGCGCCGCCGATCTGCCGGCCGACACCGCCACCCGCGACAAGGTGCTGCTGGCTGCGCTGGGCTCCCCCGACAAGCGCCAGATCGACGGCCTGGGCGGCGCCCACCCGCTGACCAGCAAGGTGGGCATCGTCTCGCCCAGCAGCCGACCCGGGGTCGACCTGGAGTTCCTGTTTGCCCAGTTGCAGCCAGACAAGGACACGGTAGACACCACCCCCAACTGCGGCAACATGCTGGCCGCCGTGGTGCCGTTTGCACTGGAGACCGGCATGGTCGCCGCGCAGGGCGCGACCAGCACCTTTCGTGTGCTGACGCTGAACACCGATATGGCGTGCGACATCACCGTGCAGACGCCTGGCGGCCAGGTGGAGTACGAAGGGGACGCCCGCATCGACGGCGCCCCGGGCAGTTCGGCCCCGATCACCATCAACTTCCTGGACACCGCCGGTTCGGTCTGCTCGAGCCTGCTGCCCACTGGCCAGGTGCGCGACACGATCACCGTGAGCGGCGCCGGCTTCGAGCCCTTTGCGCTGGACGTGACCTGCATCGACAACGGCATGCCACTGGTCATCTTCAAGGCCGCCGACATCGGCCGTACCGGCTACGAGAGCGTGGCCGAGTTGAATGCCGACACCGCACTGAAGGCGAAGATCGAGGCGCTTCGCCTGGCCATCTCGGTGAAGATGGGCCTGGGCGACGTGAGCCAGAAGAACTACCCCAAGATGACCCTGATCGCCCCGCCGGTGAACGGCGGCTCGATCGCCACCCGCAGCTTCATCCCGCATGTCTGCCACGACGCCATCGGCGTTCTCGCTGCCGTCACCGTGGGCACGGCCTGCGTGCTGGAGGGCTCGGCCTGCGACGGCATCGCGGTGATGCCTGCCGGTGCGACGAAGCGAGTCTCCGTCGAGCACCCCACTGGCGAGTTCAGCGTGTCGCTGGCCACCGACCCCGCGAACCCGCAGAACGTGACCGAAGCAGCGCTGCTTCGCACGGCGCGCGCGCTGATGCGCGGCGAGGTCCTCGTCCCTGCATCGATCTGGAAAGGAAACCACGCATGAGCCTGATCATCGACGTCCACGGCCACTACACCACCGCACCCGCGGCGCTGGGCGCCTGGCGTGACCTGCAGATTGCCGGGCTCAAAGACCCCTCGAAAGCGCCCAGGGCCTCCGATCTGAAGATCAGCGACGACGACATCCGCGAGACCATCGAGTCCAACCAGCTCAAGCTGATGAAGCAGCGCGGCTCGGACCTGACCATCTTCTCGCCGCGCGCCAGTTTCATGGCCCACCACATCGGCGACTTCCAGACCTCGTCCACCTGGGCGGCGATCTGCAACGAGCTGTGCTTTCGCGTGTCGCAGCTCTTTCCCGACCACTTCATCCCGGCAGCCATGCTGCCGCAGTCGCCCGGCGTGGACCCGGCCACCTGCATCCCCGAATTGGTGAAGTGCGTCGAGCAGTACGGCAACGTCGGCATCAACCTGAACCCGGATCCGTCGGGTGGCCACTGGAACTCGCCGCCGCTGAGCGACCGCGCGTGGTACCCCCTCTACGAGAAGATGGTCGAGTACGACATCCCGGCGATGATCCACGTGAGCACCAGCTGCAACGCCTGCTTCCAC
>CAYJEC010000154.1:0-7295 GCA_964369025.1 uncultured Ideonella sp.
CGCGTCGAACAGCACGCTGGCGCGCATCATCCACGCCGTCGAGGAGGCCCAGGCATCGCGCGCCCCCACGCAACGCTGGGTGGACCGCTTTGCTGCGGTCTACACACCGGCTGTGTTCGGCTTGGCGGTGGCGGTGGCGCTGTTGACGCCGCTCGTGCTGGGCTGGGCCTGGGGGGAGGCGGTCTACAAGGCCCTGGTCCTGCTTGTCATTGCCTGCCCCTGTGCTCTGGTGATTTCCACCCCGGTGACGGTGGTCAGCGCGCTGGCCTCGGCGGCGCGGCGCGGCATCCTCGTGAAAGGCGGCGTGCATCTCGAAGGCGCCCGCGGCCTGCGGGTGGTGGCGCTGGACAAGACCGGCACGCTCACCGTGGGGCGGCCGCAGTTGGTGGCCATCGAACTGGTGGGCCAGGGCACCAACGAGGCGGCAGTGCACAGCACCGCGCACAGCCTGGCCGCGCGCTCCGATCACCCGGTCTCGCAGGCCATCGCACAAGGCATGGAAGGTGCGCTTCATGAGGTTTTCGATTTCTCGGCTTTCCCGGGCCGGGGAGTGCAGGGCCGGATCGACGGTGTGTCCTGGCGACTGGCCAACCACCGCTGGGTCGAGGAGCTTGGTGCCTGCTCGGCTGCACTTGAGGCGCGGCTCAAATCCCACGAAGACGCCGGCCGCAGCGTCAGCCTACTGGTAGGGCCCTCGGGTGTGCAGGCCCTGTTCGCCGTGGCGGACACACTGCGCCCGTCGGCAGTGGCTGCCGTGGCCGAGCTGAAGGCGCTCGGCGTGAGCACGGTGATGCTGACTGGCGACAACCCGGCCACCGCGCACCACGTGGCGGCGCAGGCCGGCATCGGCGAGGTGCGCGCACAGCTCCTGCCGGAGGACAAGCTCGCCGCATTGAAGGAACTTCAATCGCGTCACGGCATGACGGCCATGGTGGGCGACGGCATCAACGACGCACCGGCTCTGGCCCAGGCGGACATCGGCTTTGCGCTCGGTGGCGCCGGCACCCACACCGCGATGGAGGCCGCCGACGTGGTCATCATGAACGACGACCTGCGCCGCCTGCCCGAAACCATCCGGCTGTCGCACCGCACCCATGCCGTGCTGTGGCAGAACATCGTGCTGGCACTCGGCATCAAGGTGGTGTTCCTGGGGCTGGCGATTTTCTCGGGTGCCACGATGTGGATGGCGGTCTTCGCCGACATGGGCGCCAGCCTTCTGGTGGTATTCAACGGCCTGCGGCTGCTTCGTGCGGGCTCGCCGAGAATCGGGGAACTTCAGCCATCGAGCCCGCCCGCATGACCGCTCTATCCAGCTTCCCCATCACCCGCAAGTGGCCCGCCCAGCACCCCGAGCGCCTGCAGCTCTACTCGTTGCCCACCCCCAACGGCGTGAAGGTGTCGATCGCGCTGGAGGAGACCGGGTTGCCCTATGAGCCGCACCTGGTGCGCTTCGACACCAACGACCAGCTGACGCCCGAGTTCCTGTCGCTGAACCCGAACAACAAGATCCCGGCCATCATCGATCCCCAAGGCCCGGGTGGCCAGCCGCTGGCGTTGTTCGAGTCCGGTGCGATCCTGGTTTACCTGGCCGACAAGACCGGGCAGCTGATGCCGGCCGACCCGAGCGCACGCTACGAGACCCTGCAGTGGCTGATGTTCCAGATGGGGGGCATCGGCCCGATGTTCGGCCAGCTGGGCTTCTTCCACAAGTTCGCCGGCAAGGACTATGACGACAAGCGCCCGCGCGACCGCTACGTGGCCGAGTCGCGGCGCCTGCTGGCGGTGCTGGACCAGCGCCTGGCCGGCCGCGACTGGATCATGGGCAACGAGTACACCGTCGCCGACATCGCCACCTTCCCCTGGGTGAACAACCTGGTCGGCTTTTATGGCGCCGGGGATCTGGTGGGCTTTGCCGATTTCACCCATATTCACCGCGCGCTGGCGGCCTTCATGGCCCGCCCGGCGGTGGTGCGTGGCCTGGGCATCCCGCAACGGCCGGCGGTGTGACCAGCTCAGGGCTTGGCCGTCGCCCCCCAGCGGCTGCTGCAGCCGACTATGTCTGCTGCGCTCGGGTGGACAACCTCGCTCGGCGCAGCGTTCGCGAACATCCGCCGGATCTCGTCGCTGCGCTCCTTGGAAGCCTTGGCGCTGCCTCCGCGGCAGGTGTGCTTCACGTACTGGTCGAGCATGCAGTCGACGAGGCTGCGTTCGTCACCGGCCTTGGCCGCGCACGCCTGCTTCCAGGCGAACGGGTCGCACTCGGGAAAGTCCTTTTTGGGCTTCAGGTTGTTGGCGACGACGACCATGGCGGTGTTGCCGTACTCGGTCTTCAGGCCCAGGCTGGCAAAGCGCTTGAGACGGCGTTCGTAGGTCTGTAAGGCCAGGTCGACCTGGGCCTTCTGGAACTCCGCGTCGTTCAGGCCGCGCGCAAAGGCTTCGCGAAAGCCCGCGTCGCACATCAACCGCCCCTGCTGGTTGCCCTGGCAGACCCAGTTCGGATCGAGGCAGCCCTTGACCATTGGCAGAGCCAGTGGGCCGAAGGTCTTCTCGAAGCCGGTGCTGCTGCGCGCGCCGTATGCCGCCAGCGTGGCCGGGAGGCTTTCTGCGGTCCAGTCCAGGATGCCGTAGGTCATGCCGTCGAGGCCGAAGTAGCCGGTGAAGTGCTTGGACCGGCAGTTACCGGTCACCGAGCCCAGGAACTTGCCGAAGGCTCCGGCGGCAGGGCAGCTCGCGATGTCCTCGCACAGCGCGTCGACGCTGGCCGGTGCCGTGTTCGGCTGCCCGCAGTTCGTGGTCCAGACCCGCGCGCCGGCTGAGTTGGCGTTGTTCAGCAATTGGCCTTTCGGCGCCGTGTGCCGGCACTGCCGAATGTCCGGACCCGGGCAGTCCTTCGCCTGGATCGCGCTCGGAGCTCCGACGAGCCCGAGCCATAGGGCGCCCAGCGCCGCCAAAGTCTTTCCCATGCCGCGCTCCAAGCCGCCACCACATCGGCGGCTGTGCAGTCATTAAGTCACGGATTCGCAGTTGCGCAAAGATCATTCTTCTGAACATCCCGGCGCTTTGAACTGCGCAGCCCGGTCCGCATCCGTTACGGGAAACCATCGACGGTCTCTGATTCTGGGTTCGCCCCAGCGCCATCAGTGTCACGCGCACGCGATGCCCAGCACCATCCAGACGCGTGGCCGCGAGTTCGCCGTCTGGGACTGGGACCATTTGCAGCATGGTCCCAGAGGGTCGGCTGCGGCTCAGCTTACCCCCGATCGGGCGGGGCCTTTCAAGGCTGAGCCGGGCAGCGAGAACTGGTAAGCGCGGGCGCCCTCTACCATCGCACCGGGCAATGGGCAGCTTCGTGGCGCCGCCTGGTATTCACACTGCCGGCCCGTACCCGACATTCGTCTTGCTGCCAGAAAGCAGACAGTCGCCCGACCAAGGTCGAACCGACAAGGTTCGCGTTGGTCTTTGATGTCACGCCGGGCGCGGTGATGCTCGTCGCGGCCCATCAGGACGACCCTGGCCATACCCGCGCCGCCGGGCTGAAGACTTCCTGCAGCGAGCGCCCCCTCGAATACGGCCTGTCCCAGCAGAAAGATGTTTCCGAGAATGCGGACAACAGGTTTCACGCCAACGACTTGATACAGCTCACCCAGCCCCTCGGCCGTTGATCAGGCCGCCGGCGCCAGAACAAGAGGACCATCGAGGCGAAGGCATCAATTTGAGCGACAGCCTGGCTTTGCTCTTTGTTGGCCGTTCTTGCGTCCGCCCTCCCGTCGCGTTCAGCGGCCAGAGAACCTGGCCTCGCGCCGCTCCACGAAGGCTTGGCGTGTCGCTGCTGGCGTCCTAAGCGTCGGTGTCCTGTTGGGGATGGGTGGGCGTTGTGGCGCGGGGAATGGGTGTCATGCCAACCCTAGCTTCAGAATGACGTTTGTCATGCTGCAGTATGATGGCCATCATCTAGACGGTCAACGCAGACAACCACCATGGGACATTCACAAGCCGACAAGGCCCAGAGCCGCGAGCGCATCCTGCGCAAGGCGGCCGATGCAGTGCGCGACAAGGGCCTGGAATCGGTCAGCGTCGGCAAGCTGATGCGCAGCGTGGATCTGACGCACGGGGGCTTTTACAACCACTTTGAATCCCGGTCTGACCTGCTGGCGCAGGCGCTGGAGAGGGCTCTGGTCGAAGGCGACAAGTCGGCCACCGCCAGCTTGAAGGTGAGCGACGCGCCGCGCAGCTACGAGACGCGAGTTCGGAGCTACGTCAGCCGCGCGCACCGGGATGCGCGCACCAGCGGCTGCGCCATCGCGGCGCTGGCCTCGGACGTTGCTCGCGCGGACGCAGCTTCACGCGAAGTCGTGTCGGCGCACATCGACGATTTCGTCGACCAGCTCGCGCAGTCGCTGCACAGCCAGGACGAGGGCGACGCCATGCTGGCCGTCAGCGCGATGGTCGGCGCCGTGCTGCTGGCGCGGGTGCAGACCGACCCGAAGAAGTCAGACATGCTGCTGAAGTCGGTGCGCGACCGTCTGCTGGCGCTGAACCAGAACGGTCCCGCCTGATGACGCGCCAACGCCACCCACTGCAGGTGCAGTTGCAGGCGGACCGCGCATGACGGCCACGGCTGTTCCCCCGCTGCCGCGTCAAGCCCCCGCGCCATCGCTGCTGATGGCACCGATCCTGCCGGCGCTGCTGCGCTTTGCGCTGCCCAACATGGTGGCGATGCTGGCCACCGCGCTGGCCACCGTGGCCGAGACGGCCTACGTCGGCAGTTTCGGCGTGCCATCGCTCGCCGGCATGGCCCTGGTGTTCCCGATGGTCATGCTGCAGATGATGCTGTCGGGCGGCGCGATGGGTGGCGGCGTGGCAGCCGCGGTCAGCCGCGCGCTGGGTGCTGGGGCGCCCGAGCGCGCCAACGCGCTGGCGGTGCATGCGCTGTGGATCGGCCTGGCCGCCGGCGGCGTGAACGGTGTGCTGATGCTGGTCTGGGGGCCGGCGATCTATGCCGGCCTGGGCGGTCGCGGTGAGGCACTGGACCAGGCCGTCGCCTTCTCCAACGTGGCCTTCTGCGGCTCGCTGGGCGTGTGGTTGATGAACACCTTCGCCTCGGTGCTGCGTGGAGCGGGCAACATGCTGGTGCCTTCGGCGACCTTCCTGCTGGTCTCGCTGGCACAGGTGCTCATCGGCGGCGCGTTGGGTCTCGGTTGGGGGCCGTTTCCCCGCCTCGGAATGCCCGGTGTGGCCGCGGGGCAGGTCATCGCCTTCAGCGCGGGTGCCGCGTTCCTGTTCTGGTACCTGCGCAGCGGCCGGTCCAAGCTCAACCTGGCGATTCACGCCACGCCGCTGCAGCGGAAGTTGCTGGCCGACATCCTCAAGGTGGGCGCACTGGCTTGCATCTCGCCCTTGCAGACGGTGGCGACCGTGCTCATCCTGACACGGTTGGTGGCGCAGTTCGGTGCGACGGCATTGGCCGGCTACGGCATCGGCGCGCGGCTCGAGTTCCTGCTGGTGCCGATCAGCTTTGCCATCGGCGTGGCCTCGGTGCCGCTGGTGGGCATGGCCATCGGTGCCGGCATGGTGGCCCGCGCCAAACGCGTGGCGTGGATCGCGGCGCTGCTGGCCACGGCCGCGCTGGGCTTGCTGGGTGCGGTCGTGGCCCTCGCACCGGGCCTGTGGGTGGACCTGTTCACGCGCGACCCCGCCGTACAAGCATCGGCCGGGCTGTATTTCGGCTGGGCCGGCCCTGTCTACGGCTTGTTCGGGCTGGGTTTGAGCCTGTACTTCTCGGCACTGGGCGCGGGCAAGGTCGGCGGCCTGGTACTGGCCGGCACCTTACGGCTGCTGGTCGTGGCGATCGGTGGCTGGGTGCTGTTGCAGACATCGGCCGAGCCTTGGACCGTCTTCGCGCTGGTGGCGCTGGGCATGGCGGTGTTCGGGCTGTCAGCAGCCTTTGCCGTTCGGGCTGCGCGGTGGGGCCACGAGGGGCAGCCGACGACCCGTTGATCAAGGAGGTTCGTCATGACAGGCATGCAAGACGTGCAGACCCAGCTCCGCGCCATCAACCAATCGGCCGCCTTCAACCGCTGGTGCGGCTTGGAAGTGAAGTCGGCATCGGCAGGGCAGGTCGAACTCGTCATGCCCTGGCGTGCCGAGTTCGGGCAATACAGCGGCTTCCTGCACGCCGGGCTGATCGGGGCCCTCATCGACACCGCCTGCGGCTTTGCGGCCGTGACTGTCGCTGGTCCCGGCGTACTGGCTGCGCACTTCTCGGTGAACTGCCTGCGGCCTGCCCAGGGCGAGCACTTCATCGCTCGGGCGAGGGTCGTCAGGGCGGGCAAGACTCAGGTCTTCACGGCCTGCGAACTCTTCGCGGTCTCGCTGCAGGCAGAGAAGTTGGTCGCTACCGGTGAGACCTTGCTGAGCGTCACGAAAGCGGAAGCCTAGTCGGGCAGCCAGCAGGTTCGCCAGGCCATCGACAGTCGAGGCTCACTTGCCGGGCTGCAGGTACTCCGTGAATCCCTGGAACCACAGCACCTCGACAAAGTCGCCGGTGATGACCAGGTCCTCGTCGCGCAGTGCGGCCAGGAAGGCCTCCTTGCCGTCCTTGGCAGACAGGATCTTGAAGCCACTTTCCGCGTTCCTGAAGGTCAACGTGAACTTCGGCGACGTGGTCAAGCCGGCAAAGGACTTCACTTGCCCGTCCTGGATGCGGAAATAGCGCCCGATCTTGTCGAGCGTCTGAATCTGAAACTCCAGATTCTTGCCGGCCACGTAGCGTGCGCAGGCGGGCTTGGTGTTGATGGCCCTCTGCATCAGCTTGGGCATCATCCAGAGCAGGAACTTGAACTTCAACATGGCCGTCACTCGCTGAGAAACTGGACCGCGTGCTTCAGAAAGCGCTCGGGGTTCTGAAAGTGTGCTGCGTGACCGGGGTCCGGGTTGACGAACAGCTGCGCATTCGGGATGTTCTGCGCCATGTGCCAGGAGTTGATGGTCGGGATCATCACGTCGTCCACGCCGTTCAGGATGAATGTCGGTTGCTCGATCTCACGAAGGTGAGCGAACGGGTCCTTGGGGTCCAGCTTCGGCAGGTAGTACATGTTCGACTCGATCTGGGCCTGGATCACGTCAGGGGAACTCGGCGGATCTTGGTCCACCCGTCGGTGACGGCGTATCCAGAAGTCGCGCCCGGCCTGCTGCGCAGCCTCTGAGCGGCCGAAGAACAGGAACAGGAAGTCGTCCACCGTAGGAACCGGCCGTGGCGCCCGTTCCAGCACGCCAGGGTCCGAATCGGGATTACC
>CAYJEC010000155.1:0-7279 GCA_964369025.1 uncultured Ideonella sp.
CCGTGGAGGTTCGAGTCCTCTCCTGGGCACCAAGCATAACGAAAAGATCAAAGCGGGCCAGCATGAGAATGCTGGCCCGCTTTGCATTTGGGGGCCATCATTTCGGGCCGCCATTGCGGCCACCTCGCAGCGGGTTGTCAGACCGCCAACTTCCTGGCCAAGCCTTCGGGGCGCATGTTGTCATAGTCCTCGAAGGGTTGATGGATCCAGGGGCTCGTCGCCAGCATCTCGACGTAGTAGTCGGGCGTATAGCTCGACACCGCCTTGGTCCAGATCACCGCCGAACGCAACTCGCTGATCGACGGTACGCCGCGCAACCGCTCCACCACGGCCTGCAGCGTCACGCCGGAATCCGCCAGGTCATCCACCAGCAGCACCTTGCCCGCCAGCTCGCCCTTGGGCATGGTGATGTATTTCGCCAGATCGAGCCGGCCCTGGATGGTGCCGGCATCAGCGCGGTAGGAACTGGTGGACATGATCGCCAGCGGGCGGTCGAACACCCGCGAAAGCACATCGCCGGGCCGCATGCCACCCCTCGCCAGGCACAGGATCTGGTCGAACGCCCACCCTGAGTGGTGCACTTTCAGTGCCAGGCGTTCGATCAACAGGTGGTACTCGTCCCAGGAAACGTAGAGGTGTTTGCCGTCGTCGGTGAGCATCGTGATCCCTCGGGTCTGTCGTGTTGCGCGCGTCAGGCGCTCTGGTAGGGGTGACGCAGCAGGATGGTGTGGTCGCGGTCAGGCCCGGTGGACACCATGTCGATCGGTGCGCCAATGAAGGACTGCACTCGCTCAAGGTAGCGGCGCGCGTTGAGCGGCAGCCGGTCCCACTGCGTGATACCGGCGGTGGAGCCCGCCCAGCCCGGAAAGGTCTCATAGACCGGCTGGCAGGCGGCGATCTCGTCGGCATCCAGCGGCAGGATGTCCAGCGACTGGCCGCCGAGCCTGTAGCCCATGCAGACCTTGATCTCCTTCAGACCGTCCAGCACATCGAGCTTGGTGATGCAAAGACCCGAAATGCCGTTGATGATGATGGATCGTTTCAACGCCGCAGCGTCGAGCCAGCCGCACCGGCGCGCCCGGCCGGTGACCGTGCCTCGCTCCTGCCCGACGGTCGAGAGGTGGTGCCCCACGGTGCCAGGCTCGTCCATCGGCAGTTCGGTCGGGAATGGGCCGGATCCGACGCGCGTGGTGTACGCCTTGGTGATGCCCAGGATGTAGTGCAGCATGTCCGGCCCCACGCCGGAACCTGCCGCCGCGTTGCCCGCCACGCAGTTGCTGGAGGTCACATAGGGGTAGGTGCCGTGATCGATGTCGAGCAGCGTGCCCTGCGCGCCCTCGAACAACAGGTTGGCGCCTTCTCGGCTGGCTTGGTGGATGCGGTAGCCCACGTCGGCCAGCATGGGGCGCAGGATCTCCGCCACACGCATGGCGTGCTCGAAGGTCGGCTCGAACGGCACCGCCGGCGCCTGCAGGTAACCGGTCAGCGTGTGGTTGTGCAGTTCGAGCAGCTCGCGCAAGCGGGCGGCAAAGCGCTCTGGGTGCTTCAGATCCTGAACGCGCAGCGCGCGACGCGCGACCTTGTCCTCGTAGGCGGGGCCGATACCCTTGCCGGTGGTGCCGATCTTGCCGGCGCCGCTGGTCTCGCGCAACGACTCGCGGGCGTTGTCCAGTGCCACGTGGAAGGGCAGGATCAGCGGGCAGGACTCACTGAGGTAAAGGCGTGACCGGACATCCAGGCCCGCCTTCTCCAGCCGCTCGATTTCGAGCAGCAGGTGGGTGGGATCGACCACCACCCCGTTGCCGATGTAGCAGGCCACGCCGTCTCGCATGATGCCCGACGGAATCAGTTGCAGCGCCGTCTTGACGCCGCGGATCACCAGCGTGTGGCCGGCGTTGTGGCCCCCCTGGAAACGGACCACACCCTGTGCATGATCGGTCAGCCAGTCGACCACCTTGCCCTTGCCTTCGTCACCCCATTGGGTGCCGACGACGACGACATTGCGACCGCGCAAGGGAATCGGGGCATTGGCTTGTTGCATCGGCTGTCTGAAAGTTCGTTGAATCGTTGACGTTGCGCTGAGCGGCTCAGATTGCGCGCAGGGCCCAATGGCCCCCGGCGGCGACCAGTTCGCGGTCGCATTCGAATTCCTGGGTTTCCTGCTCATGCCCGGGCAGGATGCAGACCACTGTCTCGCCGTCGGCGCGCAGCCGGCGCACTGCGGCCCGCAGGCCGGCGTCCTCGCCCCAAGGCGCGCGGACAGCGCCGCGTGGGCCACCGTGGGGAGCGACGGCCGTGAGGCCCTTCAGGTCCAGGCTGCACCCGACAGCCGGGCGGTTGCGGCCGAACACCGCGCCCACCTCGTCGTAGCGTCCGCCACGCACCAGAGCATTGGTCGAACCGGCGCCGTAGATCGCGAAACGCACGCCACTGTAGTAGGCATACCCGCTCATGTCTGCCAGATCGAAGCCAATCCGAACCTCGGGGTTAGACTGCTGCAGGTGGCCTGACAGCCAGGCCAGATCATCGATCGCGCGGCTGATCTGGGGACGCACCGGCAGGCGTCGACGGGCTTGGTCGAGCACGTCGCCTCCGCCGTAAAGATCCATCAAGGTCAGCAGGCCCTCGCGCGCCTCGGCAGGGCAACTGCGGGTCAGCGACTGGACCGCGCTGGCATCTTTCGCGGTGAGTGCCGCGACGACTTCGGTCAGCGCGCCGGCATCCAGCGGCACGCCTGCCAATACCGCGCGGACGATGCGCGCATCGCCCATGTCGATGGTCAGTTCGCGGGCACCAATGGCCTTCAGGCCATCCAGGGCCAACTCGTGTATTTCGAGATCAGCTTCCAGGCCGGCGTGTCCGAATATCTCGGCGCCGAACTGCAGCGGCTCGCGTGTCATGTGCAGGCCCGCAGGCCGGGTGTGAAGCACCGGGCCGCAGTAGCACAGGCGGGTAACGCCCGACCGGTTCAGCAGATGTGCGTCGATGCGAGCCACCTGCGGCGTGGTGTCGGCCCTCAAGCCGAGGGTCCGGCCTGACAGTTGGTCAACCAGCTTGAAAGTCCGCAGATCCAACTCGCGGCCGGTGCCCGACAGCAGGGAATCCAGGTACTCCAGCATCGGCGGCATGACCAGCTCGAAACCATAGCCCCGGGCCAGATCCAGCCATTGGCGCCGGAGTTCCTCGATGCGCCTCGCCTCGGCAGGCAGGACATCTGCGATGTGCTCTGGCAGCAGCCAAGCAGAGGACATGAAAAAAGCACCGGGGTTAAAAACGGCATTGTACAGGGGGGTACCCTGTGCGAGGCAATGCGCGCGGCGCGTGAGCCCTTGTCAGTCGGCAAACAACAGCAGCACCGACAACCCAATGACGAGGCTGGTCAGGCCAAGGAAACGGATCTGACCGTCGCTCATCTTCGTGGCACGCTCGAACACCTCGCGCCAGCGGCGCGGGCTGAAGAACGGCAGCAGGCCTTCGAACACCAGCATCAGAGCCAATGCCGCCAGCAGCAGATCACCCATGGGCGGGCGTTTCCATGCCTGAAGTTCGCATCACGCTCACTTCTTCGCCGGCGCCGAGCCGGCGGTGCCAGAACCGCGCATGGCCTTGAAGAAATCGGAACTGGGGTCGACGACCATCACGTCGGATTTGCTTCGGAAACTCGACCGGTAGGCCTCCAGGCTCCGATAGAACTGCGCGAACTGCGGATCCTTCCCGAAGGCGCCGGCGTACAAGGCAGAGGCCTTCGCATCCCCCTCGCCCTTGATCTTCTGTGCATCGCGGTAGGCCTCTGCAACGATGACTTCGCGTTGCCTGTCGGCGTCAGCACGGATTTTCTCGCCTTCGGCCTGGCCCTTGGAGCGCAGTTCGTTGGCAACCTGCTTGCGCTCGGACTCCATGCGGCGGTAGACCGAGTCGGTGATGCTGGCCACGAAATCCACCCGCTTGATGCGCACATCGATGATTTCGATGCCGAAGGAACGGGCCTCTTCGCCAAGGCGCGCGCGGACGTCGTTCATCACCTTCTCGCGCTCGGTGGCCAGGACGTCACCCACGGTGCGCTTGGTGACCTCTTCATTGAAAGCGGCCTGAACAACCGGGCTGAGGCGGTTCTCGAGGTTGCGGATGTCGACGCCATTCTTGCGGATGAATTCGCGCGGCTCGACGATGCGCCATTTCACCAGCCAGTCGATCACCAGCGTCTTCTTCTCGGCGGTGAAGATCGGGCGCGTCTCGGGGCTGTCAAGTGTCTGGATTCGGCGGTCGAGGAAGACGACGTTCTGCAGCGGCGGCGGCAGTTTCATCTTCAGGCCGGGCTCGGTGACGACCTCCTTGATCTCACCCAGCGAATAGACAACGGCGACCTGACGCTGGTCGACCACGAAGAGGGTCGAGGCGGCCAGCATGAGCACCACCAGCACACCGCCGACAATGACTGCAAATCGGTTCATGGGGAATCCTGTGAAGGGGACCGCGGGCCTCAACGGCCTTAGCGGTCACGGCTGCGAGCAACGTCGCGCGTGCGGGTATCGTTGGCGGCGCTGTCGGCCGGCGAGACGGGCGCAACCGCCGGCGGTGCGGCAGCGGGCACTGCGCCAGCCTGCTGCATCAGCTTGTCGAGCGGCAGGTACAACAGGTTCGACCCGCTGCGGCTGTCGACCATGACCTTGCTGACGTTGCCATAGACCTCACGCATCGTGTCGATGTACAGGCGGTCGCGGGTGACAGCGGGCGCCTTCTGATACTCGGTGTAAACCGACACGAAGCGCTCAGCGTCACCCTCGGCTTGCGCCACCACGCGTGAGCGGTGCGCCTCGGCTTCGGCACTCAGGCGAGAGGCAGTTCCCTGGGCCTTGGGAATCACATCGCTGGCGTAGGCCTGCCCCTCGTTCTTGAACCGGTCGCGGTCGGCGCCGGCCTTGACGGCATCGTCGAAGGCCGCCTGCACCTGTTCGGGCACGGCCACGTTCTGCAGGTTGACGTTCTTGACGGTCACACCGGCCTTGAGTCGATCCAACTGCGCCTGAATCGAGCGCACAAGTTCCGCGGCAATGGCGTCGCGACGCTCATAGAGCACCGAATCCACCTTGCTGCGGCCAACGATCTCGCGCACTGCCGATTCGCTGGCCTGCATGACGGCAGCGTCGGTGTCGCGATTTTCGAACAGGAACGCTCGGGCATCCTTCAGCACATACTGCACGTTGAATCGGATGTCGACGATGTTCTCGTCCTGGGTCAACATCGACGAATCGCGCAGGCCGGTGGCCTGGCCGACCGTGTTGCGCCCAACCTCGACGGAGCGCAACTGGGTGACGGCAACCGTTTCGTGCTGCTGGAAGGGGTACGGCAGCCGATACTGCATGCCCGCCTCCACCGTGCTGCTGTACTTGCCGAAGGTGGTGACCACCGCCTGGTGGCCTTCCTGCACGATGAACAGGCCGCTGCCGGCCCAGATCAGCAACAGAACTCCAACGATCAGGCCGATACCGATTCCGGCGCCTTTCAGGTCGGGCTGGAAACCTGGTTCGCCTGAACCGTTGCCGCGCGGTGAACCGCCGTCGCCACCCTTGCTGCCGAACAGGCCGGATAGTTTGCGGTTGAAATCGCGCCAGAGCTCGTCGAGATCAGGCGGTCCGTCGTTGCGGCCGCTGTTCATCACGAGCGCACGTGCGGCACGCGCGCTGGCGGCCAGACGGGCGCCGAATCCGGCGGCGGCGGTGTGGAAAGGTCGCATGGTCATGCCACGAATGGGGTTGTACGGTCGCTCAATGATGGGGCGGACGACCCGTGCTGGGCTCGACCGGTGGAGGCGCGATGCTGCCATCAGGCAATGTGAAGCCGGCAGCATCGGAATTCAAGGCCAGGTCGGTTGCGGCGAATTCCGAAATGACTTCTCGCAGGGCCGCGAGCCCCTCGCCGTTCAACGAACTGACGAACACGCGCGGAACACGAACGCCAGGGGCGACTTCCAGCACATCGCGCAGTGAACGCGGGCGCTGGCTGGGCTCCATCAGGTCGAGCTTGTTGTAGACCAACACCTGGGCAATGCCCTCGGCGCCGATTTCCACCAGTACCCGATCGACTTCGGCTTGTTGCTCGTGCAAGGCCGGGTTGCTGGCATCGATCACGTGCAGCAGAAGGTTGGCGTCGGCGGCCTCCTGCAAAGTAGCCCGGAAGGCCTCCACCAACTTGTGCGGCAAGTCGCGGATGAAGCCGACCGTGTCCGACAGCGACACGGATCGCCCCGCCTCGCCGAGGTAGAGCGAACGCGTGGTGGTATCCAGCGTGGCAAACAACTGGTTCGCCGCATAGGTGCGCGCCTTCACCAGTGCGTTGAACAGCGTCGACTTGCCGGCATTGGTGTAACCCACCAACGAGACCCGGAAAGTGCCGCTGCGCTCGCGGGCCCGGCGCTGAGTGCCATGCTGGCGCTTGACCTTTTCGAGCCTCGCCTTCACGGATTTGATCCGCTCGCCGATCATCCGGCGGTCCAGTTCGATCTGGGCCTCACCGGGGCCGCCGCGATGACCGACGCCACCGCGTTGACGCTCCAAGTGGCTCCAGCGCCGCACCAGGCGCGTGGAAAGGTACTGGAGACGCGCGAGTTCAACCTGCAGCTTGCCTTCGTGGCTCTGGGCGCGGGCAGCGAAAATCTCCAGGATCAGCGCCGTGCGGTCGGCCACTGGCACGCCCAGGTGCCGCTCGAGGTTGCGCTGCTGGGCTGGCGACAGGGCCTGGTCGAAGATGACGCCATGCGCGTCATGCGCCTGGACCATCAGCTTGATTTCGTCGGCCTTGCCGGAGCCGACAAACAGCGCTGCATCGGGAGCGCGGCGCTTGGCAAACACCCGGGCCACGGCAATGTCACCAGCTGATTCGGCCAGCAAGGCCAGTTCGTCCAACGTCGGGTCAAAGGACGAGCCCGGCCCGAGATCGACGCCGACCAGTACCGCCCGTGCCGCCTCGGAATCAGGCGCGCCGGGCAAGGAATCGTTGGGATTCAAGGTGGACGGTGTCAGGCCGCGAGGGCGGCGTCAGGTGCAGGAGGATCAAGCGCCGTCGGTGGTTTCGGCAGCGTGGAAATTCACCGCGCGGCCCGGAACCACCGTGGAAATGGCGTGCTTGTAAACCATCTGCGTCACGGTGTTGCGCAGCAGAACCACGTACTGGTCGAAGGATTCGATGTGACCCTGCAGCTTGATGCCGTTGACCAGGTAGATGGATACCGGAACGTGCTCCTTGCGCAGCAGGTTCAGGAAGGGGTCTTGTAGGAGTTGCC
>CAYJEC010000156.1:0-7235 GCA_964369025.1 uncultured Ideonella sp.
CTGTTTCACGCTGACGCTCGTCAGTGCGCTCCGGTCGACTTCTCCATCGATGACTTTCCTGGCGTCTCTGCACTGCGTTGCATTTGCGCGCGGTAATTGAAAGGAATCGATATGACGACTCAAACCGGAACCGTGAAATGGTTCGACGAAGGCAAGGGCTTTGGCTTCATCACGCCGGACGGCGGTGGCAAGGATCTCTTTGCCCACTTCAGCCAGATCCGCGGCGGTGGCTTCAAGAGCCTGGCCGAAAACCAGCGCGTCGAGTTTGAAGTGACGCAGGGCCAGAAGGGCCCGCAGGCTTCGAACATCGGCCCGGTGGCTTGATTTCCACCCAGACCATTGGCGCGCGTGCGCGCCTTTGACCAGACCGCGGCCTCGGCCGCGGTTTTTCTTTTTCTGGAGGGCCCATGGCCAAGGAAGAACTCATTGAAATGAGCGGCGTGGTCGACGAGATCCTGCCCGATCTGCGCTGCCGCGTGACCCTGGAGAACGGCCACCAGCTGGTCGCCTACACCTCGGGCAAGATGCGCAAGCACCACATCCGCATCCTGGCGGGTGACAACGTGTCGCTGGAGCTGTCGCCCTACGACCTGAGCAAGGGCCGCATCACGTTCCGGCACCTGGATCGCCGCCGCCCGTCACCGACGCAACGCTGATCCGCCACCGCCGCCGCACCACCTGTCGCCCCCGGCGACGGCCCGTGGTGCTCTCGCGGCGGTTCGTCGCAAGGCGCTGGCTGCGCCGCCGACCGGTTCCTACAGTGCACCCATCGCAACACGTGTTGCGGTGCCACCCAAGGAGCCGATCATGTTCAAGCAAGCCACCCACCACGCCACCGCCATCGCCCTCGCGGCCCTGACGACCCTGGCCACGTTGGCCGGCCTGGACACCCTGGCCACCGGCCAGTACGCCACGGCCCAACTCGTCGCCCAGGCCGACGCCGCGCCGGCCGCCCACCAGGTGGTGGTCACCGCCCGCCGCATCTCACAGGCCTGACCTGCCATGGGCGCGCTGATGCTCTTCGTCGGCTTCTGCCTGCTGTGCGTGCTGTGCTGGCCGCTGGCCCTGCTGGCGTTGATCGTCGCGCCGCTGGTGTGGCTTCTGTCACTGCCCTTCAGGCTGCTCGGCCTGGCCGTTGGGGCCATGTTCTCGCTGATCGGCGCGTTGTTGTTCCTGCCGGCCCGCCTGATCGAGCGCCTGGGCCGCGGATGACGTTCAATTCATCGAGTGGATCATCTCGCGCACGCGGGGATAGATCTGCTGGCGCCAGCGCCGGCCGCTGAACACGCCGTAGTGCCCCACGCCGAGCTGCACGTGGTGGCTCTTCATCCACGGCTTGATGCCGCTGCACAGATCGTGCGCGGCCACCGTCTGGCCGATGGCACAGATGTCGTCGCGCTCGCCTTCCACGGTGAACAGCGCGGTGCGGCGGATCGCCGCGGTGTCCACCGGCTCGCCGTTCAGCACCATCGTGCCGCGGGCCAAGGTGTACTCCTGGAACACCTGGGCCACGGTCTCCAGGTAGAACTCGCCCGGCAGGTCATTGACCGCAAAGTACTCGTCATAGAAGTCTGCCGTCGCGTCGGCCTGACCGTGATCGCCATTCAACCGGTGGCGGTACAGATCCACGAAAGCCTGGCGGTGCCGGTCCGGGTTCATGCTCATGAAAGCACTGGGCTGCAGAAAGCCCGGGTAGACGCGGCGGCCCGCACCGGGGTAGCGCCAGGGCACGTGGTGCACCAGGTGCTTGTCGAACCAGTCGATCGGTTTGCTCGTGGCCAGTTCGTTGACCTGGGTCGGGTTGACACGGCAGTCGATCGGCCCGGCCATCAGCGTCATGCTGCGCGGCTGGGCCGGGTGCTCGCGCTGTGCCATCAGGGCCACGGCGGCCAGCACCGGCACGCAAGGCTGGCACACCGCCACCAGGTGCGTGCCTTCGCCCAATGCCTCGATGAAGCCGATCACATGCGCCACGTACTCGGCCAGGCCAAAGGCGCCTTCGCGCAGGGGCACCATGCGCCCGTTGTGCCAGTCGGTGATGTAGACATCGTGGTCGGCCAGCATGGTGCGCGCGGTGTCCGCCAGCAGGGTGGCGAAATGGCCGGACAGCGGCGCGACGATCAGCACCCGGGGCAACGGCCGGCCGCCGTCTCCGGCTAGCGCCACATCCTCGCGCTCGAAACGCAACAGCGTGCCGAAGGGCCGCTGCACCACCACCTGCTCGGTCACGCGCACCGAGGTTTCGCCGATCTGCACCGTTTCGATGCCGAAATGCGGCCGGTGGTGGGTCAGGCGCAGGCGTGAGAACAGTTCGCTGGCCGCCGCCGCCTCGCGTGCACCAGGCGGCGGCGGCCATTGGCCCAGTCGTTCGAGGCCATGGCCCAGCCAGGACGACGCCCAGCGGGCTGCATGCTGCCAGGGCCCCACGCAATCGGTCACGGTCTGGTAGGCGTCGTAGAGCATGCACCACATGTGCAAGTTGCGGGCCAAGCCGAGCTCGCCGGGCACCAACCTGGCACGTGGATTGCACGCCGGGTGCAACACCAGGAGACCCGGATGGCCCGCAGCACACTCACCCTCAGCAGCAAGAACTACTCGTCGTGGTCGCTGCGCGGCTGGTTGTTGGCCCGGTTTGCGGGCTTGGAGTTCGACGAACTGATGCTCTCGCCGGACGACCCCGGCGCCAAGGCCGAGATGCTGTTGTTGGCGCCGTCGATGCTGGTGCCGTGCCTGCGCCACGGCGGCATCACCGTGTGGGACACGCTCGCCATCGGCGAGTACCTGCACGAGATCAAGCCCAAGGCCGGCTTGTTGCCTGCCGAGCGGGCAGCACGCGCCCACTGCCGGGCCATCTGCGGCGAGATGCACTCGGGCTTCACCTCGCTGCGCTCCGCACTGCCGATGAACCTCAAGGCCCAATTCCCGGGCTACAAAGTCTGGAGCCGAGCGGCCACCGACATCGAACGCGTGCTTCAAATCTGGCACGACTGCCTCACCACCTATGGCGGCCCCTACCTCTTCGGCCAGCGGCCCAGCATGGCCGACGCGATGTACGCCCCGGTGGTGACCCGCTTTCGCACCTACGATGTGCGGGTGGCCGACCCGCTGTGCGCCGCCTACTGCCAAGCCGTCGTCAGCCTGCCGGAGATGGTGGAGTGGACCGCCGCAGCGCTCAGCGAGCCTGAGGCCATCGACGAACTCGAGGTCGAGTTCTGATCGTCTGCCTCAGGCGGCGGTGCCTAGAGAGCTGGTTCCTTGTGCGCGCATCTGCCTGGGCAGACTTGCATGCCGCCCATCAGGGCGGGCGATCAGGGTTTCACCTCGTTCGGGGTCTCGTCGCGGCGCTGTTCCTGGCGCTCGCGCTGCTTGGCATTGGGCTGGCTGGCATTGGGTTGGCTGGCAGCGGGCTGCTGCTCGGCGGCCCGGGCGGCGGGGGTGGGCGCCGGTGGGTTGGCGCGGGTCTGCGGCCTGGGTGCGGCCTGGGGCACCCTCGCCGGCGCCGCGGCACCACCCTCTGAGGCTGCGGCCTCGCGCTTGGCAGCGCGCTCGGCCTTGCGCTCTGCCGCGGAGCGGGTGGCGGGGCGTGCAACCGACGCCGAGGCGGCGTCACGGACGTCGGCAGTCGGTTCGGCCGGCTTGTTCCGGGCCGCCTTGGCTGCTTTGGCTGCCTGGCGATCATCGGCCACGGCCTTGGGTGGGCGCGCTTCGGCTGACGAGGCCGCCGTGCCGGGCTTGGCCGCCGCCTTGCGATCCTGTGCCGGGCTGGCGCGCTCGGCCCGCTCCTTTGCGCTGCGCGCAGGCGCGGAGGCGGTCGGGGGCAGGGCCTTGGCGGCGGCCTGGCGCGCCGGAACGACCTTCACGGCCGGTGCCGCCGGCGCAGCCGCATTCGGGGGAGCCTTCAATTCCTTGCGCACCACGTCGTCGAGTGGCTTGCCCGGCTGCGCGGCGAGGCGCTCCTTCTGGACCGCGAAGCTGGCCTTGGCCGCTGGCGGTGCGGTGCGTGCGACGACCGGCCGCACGAAGGCGCGGGCCGGCGGCTTCGCGCCGTCGGCGGCGGCGCCCCGCACGCTCTTTTCGGTAGGCGCCACCGAGGCGGCGTCGGCCACCTCGCGGCCTTCTATCAGCTCCTTGCTGGGGCGCACGGCCGCCTTGGCGACCGGCTGCGACTGCGCAAAGGCTTCCTTCGGCACCTCCACCACGGCGCCCGGCACCTTGCGGTTCACGTAGGTGATGTTGTTGACCGTCTTGTTGATGTAGACGTTGTTGACGACGGTCTTGTTGACCACCGTGTTGCTGATGTTGACCTTCTCGAAATAGGCCGGGCTGACCTTGTAGGCCGGCCGATAGACCTCGCGCGGGCCGAGCGGGAACCAGGCAACGCCACCGATGCCGCCGGCCGAGATCTTCAGCTTGAAGTTGTCACCACCCACGAACACCACCAGCGCCGGGGCGTAGTAGGCCCGGCTGCGAACCGGGCCGGGGATCCAGCCCCAGGTGCCACGGAAGTTGGCCCAGCGGCCATAGTGGGAAACGGCGAAGCCCCAGGGGGCATCGTCGACCCAGGTCCAGCCCCAGGGGTCGACCCAGGCCCAGTGGCCGTCGCGGTACGGTGCCCAGCCCACGGCGACGCGGCTCGGGTACCAGACATGGCCGTAGCTGGCATCAACGCGCCAGGTGCCGTTGTTGTCCAGATCCTGGTAGCCGACAACGTCGGGTGAGACATAGCGTGCCGAGATCGAGCGGTCGTTGGCGCGGTCGCGTTCGTCGGACCAGCGGTCGAAGTCGTCTCGGCGCGACGGGCCGGCAAAGGCCTCGTCGCGCAGTCCGGTGCCGGTGAAGCGCTGCACCTGGGCCGCTTCCAGCAGGAACGATTCGCCCTCGCCGGTGACTTCGCCGCGGCCTTCGCGCATGTCGATGGTGGTCGCGTTGCCGTCGGCGTCCACGTCGATGCGGTAGACCGCAGGCTCACGCAGCGTGAAGGCCAGGTGCGGTGTGTCGATCTCGACCGACTGGTCGGGCTCGAGGCGGCGCACGTGCACATAGAGGCTGCCTTCGGTCAACTGCAACTGGGTGATGTTGTCGTCGAGGTTCAGCACCGACACGGCAGTGCCGGCGTTCAGGCGCACCATGGCTCCGCCGACCTGGATCTCGGCCCGCGAGCCGGTCTCGGCCCAAAGACGGTCACCTGGCGACAGCGGCCGGTTCACGGTGGCCTGGTTCCAGCCGTCTTCACCGGCGGGCGAGAAGCTCACCGTGCCGCTGAGGTAGCCCAGGCGGGCCACCCGGCCGGGGGGGTCGGCGATCGCCTGCGTGCCGAAAGCCAACAGCGACAGGCCTGCAGCCAGTGCGAGTGCATGGCGGCGGAAGGGGAAGTTCGGGGAGCGCATGGTGTTCCTTCTTGTCTCGTGGGCCGGGCGATGCCTCGGCAAGGTGCTCGTTGACGATGAAGTATCGAAATCGGTGCCCGACGGGGACAGCGGACGGGTGCTGCAGTTGATGTAGGCCGATACCTACGTCGGCATCGTTCTTGCGCGGTGACAAGCGACGCGCACGGCTGTTCGCCACCGCACGGACGGATCGGCCGGCGCGCCCTATACAGGCGTCATGCATCTGCAGACCCTGGACGACCCAACCCACAGCCTGACTTGGCGCGGGCACTGGCTGAAACGCAGGGCCGGCCCCGACGTCTCGCTCGAGATGCTGCGCTTCTTCCCGCAGCATCGGCGCGCCGATTGACCCGCGCGGCCGCAGCGGGCCGGTCCCCATGACGTTCGCCGAATGGTCGGTCTTCATGGGCGTGTTGCTGGTGACGATGGTGCTGGCCGGTACGTTGCTGGGCCGGCTGCCCCTGAACAGCGCGATGATCTACCTGGGCCTGGGCTGGCTGCTGGGCCCGGACGGCATCGACGTGCTGCGCCCCGATCCCTTCGTCCACGCGGCCATGCTGGAGCGCCTGGCCTAGCTCGGCCTGCTGATCTCGTTGTTTGCGGTCGGCCTGCGCCTGGGCGTGCCATTGCGCGATGTGCGCTGGCGTCTGCCGCTGCGGCTGGCCTTCCTGTCGATGTCGGTGGTGGTGGCCACGGTCGCGGTGATCGGCGTGGTCTGGCTGGGCCTGTCCTGGGGCGCAGCGGTGCTCCTGGGCGCGATACTCGCGCCGACCGATCCGGTGCTGGCCTCCGATCTGCCGGCCGACGCCGGTTCGCACCCGGATCTTCTCGGCTTCAGCCTGGCTGGCGAGGGGGGGGCTGAATGACGGCGCGGCGTGGCCATCGGTGCCCTGCTGGGCTCGGCCACCGGCCGGCTGGTGGTCTACCTGCGCAGCCGCCACGACGAGGCGGTGGGCCGCGACGAGTTCCTTGGTCTGGGGCTGCTGGCCATGGCCTACGGGCTGGCGCAGATCTGCCAGGCCAGCGGATTCCTGGCTGTCTTTGCCGCCGGCCTGGCCCTGCAGCGAGTGCGTGAACGGCCGCGCTCGCACACCCGGCCCCTGGCTGCGGCCGCCAGCTCCGAAGGCCATTCCTATGAGACCCTGGCCACCCACTCACACCACGCCAGCGCCACCATGCACGACTCGGTGCAGGCCTTCAACGCCCAGTTGGAGCGGCTGGCCGAGATGGCCCTGGTGCTGCTGGTCGGGGCCATGCTGGCCTACGCGCGGCCGTTGCCGGCCTTGTGGTGGTTCGTGCCGGTGTTGCTCGGTGTGCTGCGGCCCTTGTCGGTGCTGGTGTCCACCTGGGGTGCGAAGCTGTCGACACCACAACGTGCCATGATCGGCTGGTTCGGCATCCGCGGCATCGGCTCGGTGTTCTACCTGCTGCTGGCCGTGCATGCCGGGCTCGATGGCCGCACCGCCGACACCCTGGTCACACTCACCCTGTGGACCGTGGCCACCTCCATCGTCGCGCACGGGCTGACGGCGCAGCCGCTGATGCAACGCTACCTGGCCCGTCGCCGGCGTCAGCCGGCCCGGCAGGCCAAGACAACGGGCCTGCCATGAAGTCGCACGAAGAGATCGCTACCGCGCTGCTGCGCCAACCCTACCGTACGCTCGACGCGCCGGCCCAGAAGGTGGCGCGCCATATGGCCGGGCGCCAGACAATTGCGCGCAATGTGGCGCAAGACAGTGGGCCCGGGCCCGACCGGGGTCAGCGCGCGGCCGACGCGGTGGCCCGGTTCGGCGGCTCCTGGACCTTCGTCGGCCTGTTCGCCGCCACCCTGTTGGCCTGGGTCAGCCT
>CAYJEC010000157.1:0-7227 GCA_964369025.1 uncultured Ideonella sp.
GTTGCGCCCGTCCACTCGTAGTCCTGGTACGCCTTGTTGTCGCATTTGAGCACGATGCTCCGGTCAACGCGTCGCTCCACCCGCCGAATTAAAAGACTGCCATTGCAGGTGAACGCATAGATTCCGTTGCCTGCCAGTTGAGTCACGGTCGGATCGACAAAGACAAGATCCCCCGCCTTCAGATGAGGCGCCATTTCGTCTCCGGGGACCTGCATCGGCGTGCCCAACTGGCCATGGTGGGCAAGTGAATCGGTAATGGCCTGGATGCAATTGGCCACCTGGATGAGTTGCGTGCAGTGGGCCTGGTCATCGGCGTGCGGGCGCAGCGCGCCGATGATCTCGTCGGCACTGCAACCCAGACCCGCACACAGCCGGGCGAATGATTCCAGATCCGGCAAACCAGGCTCGCTGGCATCGAACCAGCGACGCACGCTTTGGGCCGCGCGCCGCGTGATCCCGGCCACATGCGAAACCATCTTGTCGGCGGGAATGCCCATGGCGACCAACCTCGCCTGCAAACGGTCACGCACTCCCGGAACCAGGTCGAGATCACCTTCCGAAAGGGAACGGCCTGCGCGACTCACTGCACGGCTGTCTTCCGGCCTTCCGCGCCGACTCGCTGGCGGGCGTGGCACCGCGCGGCTCGACGGCATTGTCTTGGCAGTCACACGATCTCCTACGGAAAAAACTCAAAAGTGCGTGTTCTACCGCTACTTCAGTTACCGAATGTAGCCAGTTTCGGAAGCGACCGCCAACACCTTCCCTTTCGGGTGGCAAATTCAGCCATCCATCATGAAAGCAGCAAATGGTGTGCACATATTCACAGGTCACAGCATATGCTGAGTCAAACCTTACCACCGCCCATCCGAATCGAGTACCCGTGAAACGTTGTTGACACTCCCCTTCAGAGGGGTATCTGAGGAAACGATCATGCGCCACCTGCTTCTATCCGATGTGCAATCCACCAACCTGCAATTGCTCCATGCCATCCTTGTCGGCACGGCACGCGACATGGTGGAGACCTGCCGCAAATTCAACCTGCATGCGGCCCAGGCCGAGCGCCTGCGGGCGATGAACCCCGCCGAGGTCTGGAACCTGGTGCATGCGGTCGGCCAGACATCCTTGTTCGTGCCGCGGGCCGATCTGGTCGCGCTGATCGACTCGCCGCCGGCACTTGCGGGCACCCTGGCCGCCGCGCGTCCGCCCCTCCCTGCGTCGCCTATGCACATTCAGGTGTCCCGATAGATGCCGGGCAGCAAAATCAGCCAGCGCGTGCGGGCGCTGCAGCTGGCCCATGATTGCGCAGCACTGGGGGCTCGCATCCGCACGATCCACCACCTCACCGGGCTGCGCCCGCGCGAGCTGCTGTACCTGCTGTTCAATGCGCACGCCATGCCCCCCTGCGGCAGGGCCCCGAATTCCCGCGAGTGGTACCACAACGCCAACCTCCTGCAACGGATTGAAGCGTCGGTCGTCATCGCCAACTTCCAGCGCATGCGCCATCTGGGATTTCCGGCGCCTGAAGCCCTGGTCGGCGCGTACCGCTACTACCAGTCGATGTACCGGCCCCCGCCCCGCATCAGCTTCGACCGGGCTTTCGACCTCGCGGCCCACACCGAAGGCCTGTGGATCGCCAAGGCTCCCAGCTTCCGCCTGGCGGCGTGCGCCCGCTGCGGCAGCGAATTCCTGGACGCGCTGGGAGGCGCCGACACGACGGCACGGCCCTGCCCCTTCTGCCAATTACTCGATCGACACGCCCGCGATCCGCGCCTCACCGCATCCTTCGCCGAGCCGCCGCCGGCTTCCGAGGATCTGATCGCCCATCTGATGCCTGTTCAGGACTTGCTCACGGATGCCAATGGCGAAACCCCCTCCACTTCGCCTTCATTGCCGGCAGCCGAAACCTAGCCTTTTCCGCACAATGAATGTCCATGCGCCCCGCACAGGCGCGGAGATTCTTCGATGGCTACCGGCTCCTCCTCCAACGCCGCCGCACAACCCTTCGCATCCTCGGATCCCGGCTTCGAGGCCGTGCCCTTGGCTGCGGTGATCGCGGGACAGCAGGCGCTCCTGGCCCGCATCAAGCTGTGCTTCGGCGCTGATCGCGCCACCTTCGAGCGCGAGCTGATGCCGCTGGTTCACGGCTACGCACGTTTCGTGCACTTGCTCCCCGCCACCGCCGACAATTACTTCCACACACCTGGCGGCCTGCTGCAGCTCGGGCTGGAGACGGCGTTCTTCAGCCTGCAGGGCACGGACGCGCATATCTTCTCCGGTCGCGCCACGATTTCCGAGCGGCGTGAGCTGGAGCCGCGCTGGCGCATCGCGACCTTCATCGGCGGCCTGTGCTGCGAATTGCACCGGACGCTGACCCAGCTGATCGTGACCACCGCAGACGGCGAGGAATGGCCCGCCTTCCTGGGCGGCCTGGCACCATGGCTGGAGCGACGAGTGGCCGATCGCTACTTCGTGCGCTGGCGCGCCAATGCGCGGGAGTCCCGCGGCACAGGCCTGTTCGCCCTACCCCATGTCGTCCCGGCCGAAGTGCTGCAGATGCTGGGCGATGGCAATTCCATCGTGGTGCCGCAGCTCCTGGCCAGCATCGCGGGTGTCCCCCAGTACCGAGAGCACAACGTTCTGGACGAACTCGTGCGCCGGTCGATGGCACTGGTCATCGACCGCAACCTGCTGGCCAGCGCCGACCGCTACGGCAAACCCCAGTATGGATCGCACCTCGAGCGCTATCTCGTGGACGCGCTGCGCCGCCTCGCCGCCGGCCATTCCGCGTGGGCGCCGAACCGCGACAAGAGCCGCGTCTGGCTCGGGCCGGAGGGGTTGTTCCTGGTCTGGCCCACAGCGGCCGATGTTGAGATGTCGCTGCTGGAGAGTGACCAACTGGCCGGCATCCCCAAATCACCCCACACCTTGCTGGACCTGCTGCTCGAGGCGAAGGTTCTGGTGGCTGGCGGTGGCGGTCGAGAAACCTGGGACATACAGCCGCCGGGCGCGAAAACAGCCATCGAAGCGGTGAAGCTCGCCAATGCGGCGATCTTACTGGCAGGCCTCGATCCCCAGCCCGCCGCCCTGACCATCCACCTTCTCGCTCAGCTACCCTCCCCAACGAAGCCGCCGGGTCAGGCACCGAACGCGAAGCCAGTGGCAGCCGAAGATTCGCCAGCCGCCGCGACTGCCACGCCCTCTCCTCCACTGACCGCCCCGCCCGAAGCAACAGCGACAGCGGCGCCGGCAGAACAGCTGTCGCTGCTGGATGACGCCAGCAATACCGACGCGCCCATCGCTGCGCCGCAAGAGGCCGCCCCCTTGGCTGAAGCGCCCGCTGCAACGCTTTCAGGGCCGGAACCACTCGCCATCCGCCTGCGGGCACCGATGCGCCTGAACCCTGCCGTGCGCAATGCCCTGGCCGAGATCGTGGCGACCCTCAATGACAGCGCCGCCAGTTCGGACGTCTGCACCTTGGCCGAGGGCATCTTCGTGCCGCTGGCCGATTTCGAGCGACGCGGCATACAGCCCAGCATCGCGATCCGCGCCCTGGACGACACGCGGATGATCCGCCGTCCGCAGCCGGGCGGCCCGCCAACGGTCTCACGCCGGATTCGCGACGCCACCGTTGCAGGCGTGATCCTGGCGCCCGCGCATGTCGAAGGCCTGGACCCGAAGGCCTTTGCCCCCGCAGCCGAGGGAGAAGTGATCGCATCTTCCGACTCTGCAGCCACACTGCACCGGGGCCGCTGACATGCTGGTGCGCCGCTACGAAATGCCCTGGCGGCGTGCCTTCGAGGCCCATGCGGGCCTGGTGTGGCTGGCCGCCTCGCTGTACTTTGCGCTCATCGCGCTGATCGGCCCGCTGCCTGTCCTTCCTTCGCTAGTCCTCGCTGCCGCCTGCCTGCTGATGGCCTGCAGACGGACGGCCCAGGCGCTGCGGATACTGCGGCTGCGCGGATCGCTCGGCGGGCGCCGCATCCAGGGGCTGAGCACGCAGGAACTGGGCCGCCTGTGCACCGATCCGGCCCAGGTGTTCCTGGGTTTCGGCTTTGAGTGGCGGCCCGTGCATGCGCAGCGTCTCTACGAGCTCGCCAAGGTGGACTACCGCGAGTTCACCGTGCCCCCGTGGCTACAGCATGCCCTGGGGCAAGGTGGCGCGGCCCAGCCCGATGCCGAGATCGGCCTGCCCTACATCCACGGGGTGGAGCCGACCGAACGCCCGCTGCACCGGCCGCTGCAGAACTTTGAAGGCGGCACGCTGCTGGTGGGCACCACGCAGTCGGGCAAGGGCGTGGCGCTGGCCAACCTGATCACCCAGGCCGTGCGTCGCGGCGACGTCGTGATCGTGATCGATCCCAAGAACAGCCGCCGCCTGAAGCGGGTGGTCGAGCGGGCCTGCGAGGACTACCGCGAGGCGGACACCTTCATGGAGTTCCACCCCTCCTTTCCGGAACGCGGTGTCCGCCTGGACTTCACCTTCAACTGGCAAAAGCCCACCGAGATCGCATCGCGCATCCAGTCCATCATGCCGCCCGACACGGCCGGCGCCTTCACGGCCTTCGGCTGGGACGCCGTCAACGTCGTGGTGCAAGGCCTGGTCGAACTGGAGGAGCGGCCGAACCTCATCAAGCTCACCAAGTACATCGAAGGCGGCATCGAGCCGGTGCTGGAAGCCTCGCTGCGGCGCTTCTACGAGCTGTTGCTGGGCAATGGCTGGCGCGACCAACCCGAGATGCGCAAGCTGCTGCACGATGCCCACCGTGGCAATATGCGCCGGCCCTCCGAGGCGGCGAGCGCCGACCTGATGGGATTCGTCGCCTACTACGAGCACCATGTCGCGCAGAACCAGCGCAGCAAGGTGCTCGACGCCCAGGTTCGCACGTTCCGGCACAACCGGGAGCACTACCAGAAGATCACGGCGAACCTGCTGCCTATCCTTTCGATGCTGACCTCGGGCGACCTGGGCCGCAGCCTGTCGCCCGATCCCTTCGATGCCGACGATCCACGCCCGATCATGAACTTCGAGAAGATCGAGCGCGGCGGCCACGTGCTCTACATGTGCCTGGACTCGTTACCCGACCCGTCGGTCGCGTCGGCCATCGGCGCCCTGGCCCTGGCCGACCAGGCCGCCCGGGCCGGCATGCGCTACAACCTCGGCACCTACCGGCGCATCTCGCTGTTCGTGGACGAGGTCAGCAACGTCATCAACCAACCCTTGATCGAGATCCTGAACAAGGGAGCCGAGGGCGGAATCTTCGCCACCTGCGCCATGCAGACGCTGGCCGACCTGGCGCGGCGCCTGGGCAGCGAGGACGCCGCCCGCATGGCGCTGGGCAACCTGAACAACCTGATCGCGCTGCGCACCAAGGACCGGCCCACGCAGGACTTCGTGGTCGAGACCTTCGGCAAGACCGCGATCCACACGGTACGCGTCGGCCTCAGCCACGGCGCAGACACCCACATCGGGGATTTCTCGTCGAGCTATTCGACCCAGCTCACCGAAAGCTTCGAGGAGGTGGTGCCCGCCGACATCCTGGGCAAGTTGCCGAACCTGCAGTATTTCGCATCGGTATCGGGCGGCCGCATCATCAAGGGCCGGTTCCCGATCATCCATCCGGATGCGGACGCGCAGCCCCGTGGAGCCACGGCATGATCCGGGCCGTCGCAGTCATCTCCCTCGTGCTGCTGCTCATACTGGTGCTGTACGTGCCTGCCGTGCATCCGCCCGAGCGCTTCATGGATCAAATGCGCAGCGAGCACCTGGTGGCTGTCGACTTCTGGGGCGTGGAGCCAGCCTATCGGATGCTGGATCGCGCCGTGCGCATGCAGTCCAATGCCGCCGAAGCCAGTCCTCTCCCAACGCTGAGGGACATGCCCAAGACGCAGGGCATCAACCGCGCGGTCGCCACCGAGATGGGCTCGGTCAGCCAGCGCCTGTTCAACAACGCCTACTTTCGCTCGGTCGATGCGCTGCTGATGCTCGCAAGCTACCGCCTGTCCAGCCTGCTGAAATGGCTGCCCTGGCTGATGCCTCTGGCGCTGGCCGCAGGCATCGACGGCCTCCTGCTACGCGTGGTTCGGTCCAAGGAGTTCCTACTGCACGACCCGGAGATGTTCGCCGTGTGGTGCTCCCTGCTGATCATCACCGGCTGCGCAACGGTTGTCGCTTTCGTGCTGCCCGTCCAGTTGCATCCCGCCATGCTGGCCGGGTCGCCCATCGCAATGACGGTGCTGCTTGGCCGCGCCATCACGCATTTCCACAGGCGCGCGTGACTGGGCCCTTGGGGTGGTGCTGTGTTTTCGTGGCCCATGCCCAGTTCTTGAGCCTGTCGCGCCAACTTGGACATGGCTTGTCTGCTGGAACGACTGCGTCCATCCTTGAACTGCAGAAGGTCGTTCAACACTCTCTCGCATGGTTCGTTTGCGTTGGGTCAGGCCCTGAGTCCCAGGGCCCGCAGCCACGCATCCACCTGTCCGAAGGCATCCATCTGCCACTGATCCGGCGTGCGCTCCCCCAGCACCTGTGTGTCCGCCACAAAGTGGCGCACGCAGGTAGGGCCAAAGCCCTCCGGTGTATCGAATTTGTCAGCGATGTATTCGTAGCCTGCGGCCCCGCTGGCGATCTCCAGCAAAGGCCGGCAGGCCTCGGCCAGCGCTTGCGGCCCACCCGGATAGTTGCGGATGCAGTAGTAGATGTCGTAGGCGTCCTTTTGCTTGTAGCGCCCCGCAATCGCATGCCCCTTCATGGCCAGCAACGCCGGAATCGAGCAGACCGCGACTTCCACGCGGTTCGTTCCGCCATTGGGCATGGCCCCGGCGATCGCCACCATCTGGTAGAAGCGCACAGCCAGGTCGGCGCCATCCGCGCGCTGCACGGCGAACTCGCTGATCAGCGGAGGCACGTTCTTGACGATTTCCGCATCCTTGGGCATCAGGAAGTCGATGATCACGTCGATCGGGGTGCCCCCGTCCGCCGTCGCGATCTGGCGTACCAGTTGGAATCGCCGGAGTTCCTTGCGCTGCGCGTAGCCATGTCCCAGCAGGGCTTCCACCAGATTGGCGTACTCGCCGTCTCCCAGCGCGGCCGCATCCAGGCCCAGATCCAGGTCCAGCGTCCCCACGTGGGGCATGTCTTCGTTATCACCCAGCAGCAGCCAGGGCACGGCGCCGCCCACCACGGCGAACTTGCCTTTGAAGCTGCCGAGAATCTGCCCGATCTCGACG
>CAYJEC010000158.1:0-1434 GCA_964369025.1 uncultured Ideonella sp.
CCACCGCCGCCAGAGCCAGCACCAGGCGTGGCGTGATGGGCTCCCCCAACCATCCGGCGCCAGCAGCGAGGCCGAACACCGGGGTCAGCAAGGTGTAGGAGGAAATCTGCGTGGCCGGGTAGTGGCGCACCAGCCAGAACCACAGCAGGTAGCTGGCGAAGGTGACGATCACCGTCTGAAAGGCCAGCGCCGACCAGGCCCGCGTGCTGGCCGCCACCGGCCACTGCTCACCTGCCAACCACGAGGCCGCGCCCAGCAAAAGCGCCGAGACCAGCAACTGATACATGAGAGTCTGCTCGGGCAGGGCCTGGGACAGTCGGGTGCCGCGTATCGTCAGCGTGGTGCCGGCCCACAGCACGGCGGCGGCCACGCCCAGCGTGTCGCCCCACCATTGCAAGGGGCCGGCGGCAGGCGCCACGAAGCCCTCCGCAAAGGCGACCGCCACGCCGGCGAAGGCGACGCCGAGGCCCAGCCACTGCGGCCAGTGAAGGCGCTCGGAAGGCGCCAGCCAAGGCATGGCCAGCGCCACGACGAACGGCGCCAGGTAAATGAAGACGGCCATGCGCGAGGCATGGGTGTACTGCAGGCCGACGAAGATGCAGCCAAACTCCAGCGCGAACAGCATGCCGGCCAGCAACCCGGGGCGCAGCACGCCACCGCTCGGCCGCAGGTCCAGCCGCCTCCAACCCGCCCACAGCCCTAGCAGTGCGGCTGCGCCTGCCGAGCGCAGGGCAGCCTGCAGCAGCGGCGCGATTTCGGCCACCGCGACCTTGGAGGCCGACTGGTTCACCCCCCACAAGGCAGCGCACAACACCAGACAGACGATGGCGGTGGTGTCCAGATGGGTCTTGCGCTGCATGTTCAGGCCGCCTTCGACATGCGGGGCTGCCCGCGGCTGACGATCCACCAGGCCAGCACCCCAGCCACCACCCCGCTGGCATGTGCCGCCGGTGCCAACGCGAAATCCCAGCCGGCCACCACGCGGGTCGGCGGCCCCCAGGGCTGCTCGAGGGTGACCTTCAGCAGCAGCCCGGCGCCCAGCAAGCGCCCGATCAGCACGCCGCGTTGCTCGCCCGAGCGCAGCAGCATGCACGCGGTGATCGCCGCGCCGGCATGCAGCACGCCGGACAGGCCGCCGTAATGGCGCAGCGCAGGCTGGGCCAGCAGGCCCACGTGGGTCAGCGGCCACGCCAGCGACCAGGCCGCAGCGGCCCGTGCGCCCAGCCCCGCCCGCCAACCCAGCAACGCCACCACGCCGGCGCCTGCCAGGTTCATCGCCAGGTGGCCACGGCTCCAGTGCACGAACGCGGCGCTCCACCAGCGCCAGGGCTCACTCAGGGCCAACCCGGGTTGCCACTCCAGCCAGGCCGGCTCGAACTGGCCACCTGCAATGGCCCCACATGCCAGCAACCCGGCCATCGCGGGCCAGGCGAG
>CAYJEC010000158.1:1444-7175 GCA_964369025.1 uncultured Ideonella sp.
GCCCTCATGAAGGCTGCGTGCCTGATGCACCGAAGATCGCCTGCCACAGCGTGCGGATGGCCTCGCGCTCGGCGGCCAGTTCGGCCGGGTCGAACTGGGTCGGGCGCTCGTCCAGGCGCGCCCGGTGCTGGGCCCGGCGCAGCTCGCGGTAGGCATCCGCGGCGGCGCGGCCGACGCCCACGGGCAGCAGGCCTTCGGATTCGGCGCGCAGCAGCAGGGCAATGTTGCCGACGTTGTCCAGCAGGGACGGATGGCGGGCGCCTTCGGCCAGCACCAGGACCTGCACCGCGAACTCGGCGTCCATCATGCCGCCTTCGCTGTGCTTGACGTCGAACAGCCCGGCCTTCACCGGCCGAGCTCCGCGCACCTTGGCACGCATCTCCTGCACCTCGGCCCTCAGCAGGTCGGGCTCGCGCTCGGCGCCGATGACGGCACGACGCGTGGCCTCGAAGCGCGCTGCCAGCTCGGGGGCCCCGGCGCAAAAGCGGGCGCGCGACAGCGCCTGGTGCTCCCAGGTCCAGGCCGTGTTGCTGCCGCGGCCACGCTGGTAGCGGTCGAAGGAATCGATGGAGGTGACCAGAAGGCCGGAGTTGCCGTTCGGCCGCAACGCGGTGTCGATCTCGAACAACTCGCCGGCAGCGGTGCGCAACGTAAGCCAGTTGATCAGTTTTCGAACGAAGGCGGCGTAGACCTCCTGTGCGTGGTCGGGGTCGGACTCGTCGGAGTCGTCATAGAGGAACACCACATCGAGGTCGCTGCCGTAGCCCAGTTCCAGCCCGCCCAGCTTGCCGTAGGCGATGACGGCAAAGCGCGGGTGCTCGCGGTGACGCTGCTTCAGGTGGCCCCAGGCCCAGCGTATGCAGCAGTCCAGCACCGCGTCCGCCAGGGCAGACAGGTCGTCCGCCACCTGCTCGACGGTGATGCGCCCTTCGACATCGCGCACCAGGGTTCGGAAGACCTCGGCGTGGTGCGCCCGGCGCAAGGTGTCGAGCAGCGAGCCCTCGTCGGCCTCGCCGGAACGCGACCATGCCGCATGGCGCTCGTCCAGGTCGGCGACGAAACCCGCCCGATCAAAGCGCTCCCGCATCTGGCGCTCGTCCGCCAGCTCGTCGATCACACCTGGGTGGCGCATCAGGTAGCGCATCGGCCAGCGGGCCAGCCCCAACAGGCGCAACAGGCGGCGCTGAACCTCGGGGCGCTCGACCAGCAGGGCAATGTAGCTTTCGCGGCGCAGCAGGGGTTCGATCCAGTCGACCAGGCGCACCGCCGCGTCCATTGAGCATTCACCGCCGGCCACGCAGGCTGCCGAGCGCAGCATCAGCTTGCCCAGGCGCAACTTGCTTTCGTCGCGCAGGGCTTGGACGCGCGGGTGCTGCGCGAACTCACGGACGCGGGCAGCCAACTCGGTGGGCAGGCGGTCCAGCAGCAGATCGTGGTCCAGCGACAGCGGGCCCTCACCGCAGCGCTGGCAGCTGCCGGCGCGCGTGGGCGGCGGCGCCTGGCCATCGTGCAGCAGGGCGTCGAACTCGGTCGCCACCAGCTCGCGCACGGCACCCAGTCGGTCCAGCAACTCGCAGGTGTCTGCGTTGCAGGCCAGGTGCAGGCTGGCGGCGATCCAGCCCAGGTCGCCATCGGCGGTGGGCAGCAGGTGGGTCTGCTGGTCGTCAAGGTACTGGATGCGGTGCTCGACCTGGCGCAGAAACACGTAGGCCTCGCCCAGCCTGCGTGCGGCCTCGACCTTCATCAGGCCGCCAGCGGCCAGCTTGTCCAGTGCCTTCAGCGTGGACCGGGTGCGGATCTCCGGGAACTGGCCGCCGCGCGCCACCAGCAGCAACTGCACGATGAACTCGATCTCGCGGATGCCGCCACGCGACAACTTCACGTCGTTGGCGCGCTCGGGGCGGCCGGCTGCCCGTCGCTGGGCCTCGTCACGGATCTTGCGGTGCAACTGGCGCAGACCCTCGAACACACCATAGTCGAGGTACTTGCGGTAGACGAAGGGCGTGACCAGCGAGCGCAAGGCGAGCGCACGGCCGCTGGCCACGCTCTCTCGGGGGGCAACGACCCGGCTTTTCAACCAGGCGAAGCGTTCCCATTCGCGGCCCTGCACCAGGAAGTACTCCTCCAGCATCGCCAGGCTGACCACTGGCGGGCCCGAGTTGCCATTGGGCCGCAGGGCCAGGTCGACGCGGAAGACGAAGCCGTCGTCGGTGACCTCGCCGATCAGCGCATAGAGCGTGCGGGCCACCTGCGAGAAGTACTCGTGGGCGCTGACCGGCCTGGCGCCGTGGGTCTGGCCCTGGTCTTCGTAGACGTAGATCAGGTCGATGTCCGACGAGACGTTCAGCTCCCGGGCGCCCAGCTTGCCCATGCCCACGATCCAGAAATCGATACGCTGGCCGGCTTCATCCAGCGGCGGGCCGTGGCGGGCGTCGGCTTCGGCCAGGGCCTGGGCCAGGGCGCGCTCCAGCGTCACCTCGGCCAGGTGGGTCATGGTGCTGGTGACGTCATGCAACGAGGCGGCATGTTCGACGTCCAGCACGGCCAGGCGCTCCAGCACCAGCTGGCGAGCCACCCGCAGCGCGGCAGCCAGAGGCCGGCCGGCGGACTCGAGGCTGGCGATCAGGGTGTGGATGGCGGCAGCGTCGGGCACCCCGGGCGCCAGCCGCTCCAATTCGGCGCCGAATCGCCGTCGCACCCGCTGCACGAAGCGGCTGTGGTCGGCCAGGGCCAGGGGCAGGGAACCGATCGGGCTCACGAGGGGTCTGTGCTAGATTGCCCCGCAGACGCGGTGCGCGTGTGGCAGGGGGGTGGTTCGCAGGGGCTGGCCGCCAGCGCCCACGCGGCCGGCGCCGGGCATGCCGCCCAGATCTCGCCCATGCCCTTGATTCCCTCTCGTTCCGTGCGGTTGCCCATGCATCGCCGCCATGTGTTGTGGTCCCTCTCGCGCCATGCGGTCCGGCTGGTGGTCGGCCTGCTGTTTGCGCTGTGGAGCTTATTGCTCATTGGGTGGCTGACACTGCACTGGGGGATTCTGCCGCACATCGACGAATGGCGCCCGCAGATCGAGCAGCGTGCCAGCGCAGCACTGGGGCTCCCGGTACGCATCGGCCGCATCGAGGTCAGATCCTCTGGCTGGGTGCCCGCGCTGGAGCTGCACGAGGTGGTCTTGTCCGGCCGCGATGGCCGAGAGGCACTTCGCCTGCCGCGGGTGTCGGCTGCGCTGTCGCCCCAATCGCTTTTGGCCTGGCAGCTGCGCTTCGCCCAGCTTTACATCGAAGGCCCGGAGCTGGAGATCCGGCGTGACGTGCAGGGCCGCCTGCATGTCGGCGGCCTCGACATGGACAGCTCGGCCGCCATGGACGACAGCGCGGCACGCGACTGGCTGTTCGACCAGCACGAATTCACCATCCGCCACGGCACATTGCGCTGGGTGGACCAGCTCCGCGCCATGCCGCCGGTCGAACTGCGCGACGCGGATCTGGTGATTCGCAACGGCCTGCGCGGCCATGACCTGAGGCTGGACGCCACGCCGCCGGCCGGCTGGGGCGCGCGATTTTCGCTGCGCGGCCGCTTCAGCCAGCCGCTGCTGGCCCGCAGCGGCGACTGGCGCAGCTGGTCCGGCACGCTGTTCGCCGAGTTGCCGCTGGCCCACGCTGCCGGCTGGCGCCCGCACCTGAATCTGCCAGTCGACCTGCGCGCCGGCAGCGGCTCGGCCCGTCTGTGGCTGGATCTGTCCAAGGGGCAGTGGCGCCGCGCCACGCTGGACGCGGCCCTGGAGGGGGTGGACCTGCGCCTGGGCGAACAGCTTGATCCGCTGGTGCTGCAGAGCCTGTCCGGCCGGTTCGAGGCCGAGCGCAGCGGCACCGGCATGCGCCTGGCCGCCAGCGATATGGGCTTCTCGTTGGCCGACGGCAGCGCCTGGCCCGCCAGCCGTTGGAGCCTGGCCTGGCGGCAGGTGCAGGCCATGGAGCATGCCGCGCTGTCGACCGCCCCGGTGAGCGGCGGCGAATTCAGCGCCGACCAACTCGACCTGGCGCTGATGGCCGGCATCGCCGGTCGCCTGCCGCTGCCCGCCCCCCTGCGCGAGCTCTTGGCAGACCTGGCACCCTCGGGTCATGTCCAGGGCCTGCAGGGCAATTGGAGCGGCCGGCCCGACCAGCCCGAGCGCTACCGCGTCAAGGGGCGTGTCGCGGGCCTGTCGATGGCCGCCGAGGAAGGTATCCGCGAGGGCGGTCCGGGCCGGCCCGGTTGGCGCAATGCCGACATCGAGTTCGACGCCCAGGAAAGCGGCGGTGAGGCGCGCCTGGTGGTGGCCGACGGCGCGATCGAGTTGCCCGGCGTGTTCACCGAACCGGTGGTGCCCCTCGACCGTTTCAGCGGCCGGTTCACCTGGCAGATCGAGGCGCCGCGCGCGGCGCGCGCCGCCAGCTCGCCTGCGCTGCCGGCCATCGAGTTCCGCCTGCAGGACGGCCAGTTTGCCAATGCGGACGCGCGAGGTGACCTGCAGTTCACCTGGCGCACGGGCACCGGCGCGGCGGGCCGAACCCCTGGCGTGCTCGACCTGACCGGCCGCATCGAGCAGGGCCGCGCCGCCAGCGTGGCGCGCTACATTCCGAAGGATCTTCCCCACACCCGCGACTACCTGGCCGGTGCGGTACGAGACGGCACGGTGCGCCAGGCGCGTGTGCGGCTGCGAGGCGATCTTCGAGACTTTCCCTTTGCACGACCGGGGGATGGCGAGTTCCGCGTCAGTGCCCAGGCCGAGAACGTCACGCTGGCCTATGTGCCGCCCATGCTCACGGGCGGTGTGCAGCGCTGGCCTGAGTTCACCCAGGTGAATGGTGAGCTGCTGTTCGACAGACAGGCGATGCAGATCCGCGATGCCCGGGCCCGGCTCTGGGGCATCGAGCTGAAGGGTGTCAACGGCCGCATCGCCAACCTGCTGGAACAGCCCACCTTGGCCATCGAGGGCGGCGGCCGCGGGCCTCTGAACGATGCGCTCCGGTTCATTGGCGCGTCGCCGGTTGGTGGCTGGCTGTCGCAGGCTCTGCGCGAGGCGAGCGGCAGCGGGGCGGCAGATCTCAAGCTGGCGCTGCAGATCCCGCTGGACGACGCTGAACGCAGCACCGTCAAGGGCTCGGTGGCCCTGGCCGGCAACGAGCTGCGGCTGCGGCCCGATGTTCCCTCTCTCGGCAATGTCCGCACCCGCGTCGACTTCACCCAACGTGGCTTCAGCCTGGTGCCCGGCACCGCCCGCGCCCTGGGCGGCGAACTGGGCTTCGACGGCGGCAGTGCCGCCGACGGATCGGTGCGTGTCAACGCCCAGGGCGTGGCCACCGCCGACGGGCTGCGCGCGGCCACCGAGCTGGGGCTGGTGCCCCGGCTGGCCCAGTCGATGAGCGGCCAGGCGGCCTACAAGCTGCAACTGGGCATCACCCAGGGCCAGGCCGAACTGCTCGTCACCAGCCCGCTGGCTGGCCTGGCTCTGGATCTCCCGGCGCCGCTGAAGAAGCCGGCGGCGGCGACCTGGCCGTTGCGTTTCCAGACCCAGCTCCAACCCGGTGCCGTGGCCGGCACGCTGGCAGACGACTTGCAGTTTACGGGTCAGATTTCCCTGGATGGCCGCGACCTCACCCACTTGCCCACCGAGCAGCGTCACGTGGGCTTGCTGTTTCAGGACGATTTGTTGTTTGCGATCGATTATTTGGAGAATTTTGATTGTCCAGAT
>CAYJEC010000159.1:0-6433 GCA_964369025.1 uncultured Ideonella sp.
GTTGTTTCCCAGGCTGGATACGATGCCAGCCCCGGTGACGACGACGCGACGCATCAGAAATCTTCCGTGGAGGTGAACAGGCCGACCTTCAGGTCGTTGGCCGAGTAGATCTCCCGGCCATCGGCGAACATGCGCCCGTCGGCGATGCCCATCACCAGTTTGCGCTCGATCACGCGCTTGAGCTCCAGCCGGTAGCTCACCTTCTTGACCGTGGGCAAGACCTGGCCATAGAACTTGACCTCGCCGGCCCCCAGCGCCCGGCCGCGGCCCGGGTTGCCGCGCCAGCCGAGCCAGAAGCCAACCAGTTGCCAGAGCGCATCCAGGCCCAGGCAGCCGGGCATCACTGGATCGCCCTCGAAGTGGCAGCCGAAGAACCAGAGGTCCGGCTGGATGTCGAGCTCGGCCTCGATCAGGCCTTTGCCATGCGTGCCGCCGGTGTCGTCGATGCGGACGATGCGGTCCATCATCAGCATGTTGGGCAACGGCAGGCGGGCATTGCCGGGGCCGAACAACTCGCCACGGCCGCAGGCCAGCAGGTCGTCGCGGGAGTAGGCGTGGCGGCCAAGGTCGCGCTGGCTGGTGCGGAGGGTTGGATCTGCAGGCGTCGTGGACATGTCGTGGGGCCGGGCAGCGGCCCGGTCGTCGGTTGCGAGGGGGTCAAGGCGTCGCCGGCTGCTCCCACGCTCTGCCGGTCAAATCAGGCCGCCATTGTGCCCCGTTGTGGAGCACCTGCCGAGCGCCCGATGCGCCGCCCCGCACCCTTGCCGTGCGCACGATCCCATCAGGCCTCCGGCGGCGCTCCCGCCGAAGAAGGCACCGCATCCGCCAACAGGGGCAGCCCGCAACTCTCGCTACCCGAGTGGGCATCAGAACCGTGCAGACCTGCCTTCCCGGCCGGGCAGTGCATCAGGCGAGCGACAACACGTGGTTGTCAGGCCGGCAACCCAGTGGCAAGCCGATCATGTTGCCGGCGTCCGGCCCGCCACCGCCGTCATGCCAGCCACGCTCTGCACCGAGTGCCCACGCACCGCCCAACGCACAGGCCTCGTGCAACGCGGCGGACACGCGCCAACCCTCCCGGCCGGACCAGTCGAGCACCAGGCCGGCACGCGAGGCGCTCAGCCGAAAGCCCTCGGCGGTAGCCTCAATGTCGCCCGCGTAGCCTGCCCAGCCGCCCACCGTGGTGGCCGGCGGCGCCACGCAGCGCAGGCCCTGGCTGTCGAGCAATGCCAGCAGCGGCGCCCGCGCACGTTCGGCCGGGTCGTCATGCTCGGCCTGCAACGCGATGCCCAGCGTGCCGCTCCGGGCATGCCAGGCCAGGTGCCGCAGCGACAGCCGTGTATCGGCCAGGCGCCATTGGCCGAGAACACGGCCGTCGCGCCCATCCAGCATGACCAGCGAAGAGTCCATCGCCGGCAACTCGCGTTTGGCGCGTCCGGTTTCGGGCCATGACGGCACGCCGCCGTTGGCGACGAACAGCTTCTCGCCCACCCACAGCAACTGGTGGGCATCGGTACCACGCGTGGGCCACTCCGCGCCCAGGGCAAGGGTGCCCGGGTCGCGCACGGCAACCAGGCCAGCGCCGTCCGCCTGGTCCTGCTCGGTGCTGAACAGTGCGCGTCCGCCAGGGGCCGAGATCACGTGCCCATTGAACTGGCGGCCAGGTTCAGCCCAGACGAGGCGAAGCATCTCCCCCGTTACCGGATGCCAGCGCCCCAGCCAAGTGCCGGGGCGGCGGGCGACCGTCAGCAGCGTCCCGCCTGCCTCGAACCAATGGCCGTGGGCACGGCTCGGCAGCGCGGCACGAGTCAACACCTTCGGCCCGTCGCCTCCCAGTTGCCAGACGCCGGCCCACTGGCTGCGCTCGGACTGGGGCCTGGCGCCCTGCTCGCTCCACGCCAAAGCGAGACGGCCAGCCGCGCCACCGGCCCACCCCTGGGAGGAAAAGCTCAGACCGCCGACGGCCAATGACAACTGAAGCAACCAGGCACGGCGGCGAACCTGCATCGGGTCAGTCGCCATCTTCGGCCGAGAACTCGAGCTGGATCTGCATCGCGCCGACCACCTCGCGCGAGATCGTGTGGGTGACGGTGTCGACGCGCTTGGCGGCGTTCAGCAACTGCGCACCCGAGGTGGCTGGCGTGGCGCCTTGCAAGGCGGCGTCGGCCGCGCCGACGTCGCGCTGCATCGTGTCCGCCGACGCGACGAGGCCACGTGCGCGCAGGTAGGCGGTCAGCGGGAGCAGACCGGAAGGCGCGCCGTCGCCGCCCAGAGACGGTTCGCGAAGTGCCTGCCAGCGCACTCGCCAGGCCAGCGCCGTATTGCCGCTGGCGGCGCGTGGCGCCTGCTCCATGCCCCAACTGCGCACCGGCAGTTCCAGATCGCGCCAGCGCAGGCGTGACATGCCCCCGAGCCACTGGTTCACGTAGGTGTTGAACCACTGCGCCGCCTGCTCGGCTGTACGTGAGGTGGCGGCTTCCACCGCGTAGGCAAGTGCCAGTTCACGCGCTTCGTCGCGCGCATCCCGGGCCAGCGCCACAAGGTAGGCGCAGGCAGCCGTTTGCGGTGCCGCCAGCTTCCGCCACAGCAGGTACTCCATCGCTGGCAGACCACGCGCTTGGGCGCCGACGCGGTCCATGGCCCATTCGCCGGGCGCGCTCGGGTTGGCCACCACCTTGTCCAGCGATGCCGGCCGAATGGGCTGGAAGTCGAGCCGGGTTTCGCTGTGGCGATCCACTTGCGCGCCGATGGGGACGGCAGAAAGGCGCACCCATGATTGCATCATGGCGGTCCAGGCATCGCGCGCCTTGTCGAGCCGGGGGTCGCGTGGCGTGGCGCGTTGCGGGCTCGCGCACCAGGTGTGGACGCGATCGCTCAGCACATCGGCATCAGCCGAGAATTGCCGAGCTGCCGGCGCGTACCAGCTGCGCAGAAGGCCGTCGACGAACGCATTGGTCTGCGGGTGAGCCAGCGGCAGCGGCGCGGATGGGGCTTGCGCGAATGCTTCCAGCGCGCCAGCGAGGTTCAGCGCCAGCGCCAAGGTGCAGCGGATGAAGGTAATTGGGTTCTTCACAGGGACTCCACGAATCTGACCAAGGCCGCACGCTCGGCAGCGCTCATGCGCAAGACCTGCTGACGGCTGGGCTCGGCCTCGCCGCCGTGCCAAAGGATGGCTTCCATCACACCGTCAGCCCGGCCGTCGTGGAGCAGACGCTGGTGGCCGTTGACCTCGCGGATCAAGCCCGTGCCCCACAGGGCAGGCGTCTTCCACTGCCGGCCGTTGGCCAGGCCGTCGGGCCGACCGTCGGCCAGGCCCGAGCCCATGTCGTGCAGCAGCAGGTCGGTGTACGGCCAGATGCGCTGGCCGACCGCGCTGGCGCTGGCCAGGGATGGGAACGGTGGCTGGGCGGTGACGTAGCTTGGCCGGTGGCAGACAGCGCATTGCGCCGCCTGGAAGAGTGCCTGGCCGCGCATCACCTCAGGCTCGTGTGCATCACGACGGGCCGCAGGCGCCAGCGTGGACTGGTAGAAAACCACGTGCGACAGCGTCGTGTCGTCGATCTCTGGCGCGAGCGCGCGGGCACCGCGCGGCGCGGCGCGGCAATCGGCTTGTCGGGAACTGCAGGCTTCGTTGGGAAAGGCGCGAGAGGTGATCCCGATGTCGCCCAGAAAGGCGCCGGCCGTCTGGTGCGCGAGCGTGGGCACATTGGCCTTCCAGCCGAAGCGGCCGACGCGCATGTCGCCCGACCAGGCATCGAGCACTCGGTTCGGCTGGCCTCGGATCGCCCCGCCCGCCCTGGCTTGTGCCGTGGCGTTGGCCAGGATGTCGGATTCGGCGATGGCGTCGAGCAGTCCCACCCCCTGCAATTGAGGTGCGACGCGCGGGCTCAGCATCGTGCCGCGCTGCAGAGGGCCGTATGCCAGGCGCGTGAGTTCATAGGTCGGCCGCTGCAACCTGTAGGCGCTGCCGTCGCCGAATCGGCCGTGCACGGGGACGCGGCGGATTCGCACCTCGCCCTCTGGCCGAACACCTCCCACGGCACGATTGTTGACCTGGTCGCCATAGGTGGGTTCGGGCGCGGTGGCCCGGGGTTCGTCACCAGGCGCCTTCACTGACAGGCGGATCAGCAGACCCAGAGGCGGCTCGTTCTGGCTTCGCTTGAAGTCGGGCGGTGCACCTCGCCCGTCCTGGACATGGCAGCCGCCGCAAGAGCGAGCGATGAAATGTGGGCCCAGGCCGTCCCGGGCCGCAGTGGACGATGGCGCCTCAACCCAATTGCGGCGAAAGAACGAATTGCCCACTGCGAAGCGTTGGCGTTCGGCGTCGTCCAGCGTCGCGAAAGGGAACGAAAAGGCGTTCTTGCCGGCGGCCGGCACTGTGGCACTGCCGGCCGTCTGCTCGCCCAGCGGATCAGGGTCTTGGGGCGGCGCGTCGGCGTGCGCTGTGGACAGTCCCCATGCCATGGCGACCGCCAGACTCAGAGCCCCCCCTGCGACGATGACTTGGCGCAGTCGGTTCAACATGGGAATCACTTCGTTCGGGTCAGTCGCGTCACGCCGACCGCAGCCGCGGCTTGTGGCAGATCCTTCGATTGCTGGATCAGGCCATCGATCACGGCTTGCACGCGCTTTCGGCCCGCGGCATCCTTGCCACCGACAATCTCTCTGTCGAACGGGGGCTGAATGGCCTGGGCCGCGGCCACCGTGGCGGCAATGTCTCGCGTGGTGCGGTCGGCCACCTGGCCGTCGGCTGCGGCGACCAGGTCCTGCAGCGACGGGCCCTGAAGCACGCTGCCGTCTCGCCGCGCATAGCGGCCGAGCCAGACGTTCTGGATACCGGTGGCGTTGAGCACCACATCGCGGTGGGTGTTGTCGGAGAAGCAGGAATGCTCGTCCTCCTGGTCCTGGGTGTTCATCGCCACCTCGAGCCGCTCGCCGGCCAGTTCGCCTCGCGACAGCGAGCCGATGCCCACCACCATCTTCCGGATCGCCTCCAAGCCTTCGGTCTCGAAGCGCGCACGGTAGTTCGGCGCTCCCGGCGCCCAGGCGCCGGCCAGTGAGCGCAGGTCGTCGACCAGCAGTTCGGTCACGGCAAGCAGGTACTGGCGGCGCCGGTCGGCGTGGGGGGACTTTCCGTCGACGTAGTCCTCGAACGAACGGTCGCCCGGCCCGTTGTCGTTGAAATCCTGGCCCCACAGCAGAAATTCGATCGCGTGCCAGCCGGTGGCGATATTTTCTTCGCCGCCTTTCTCGTTCAGCTTGGCCAGTGCCGCCTTGGTGATCGGCTGCTTTCTGTTGGCGATGATGCCGCCTGCGGCCTTGCCCTTGACGTAGTCGATGTAGGACTCGTCCAGTGGCCAGGCGTTGATGCGCCCTTCTGGGCCTTTGTCGTCATCAACGGGGCCGGCATAGAAGCGGAACGCCTCGGTCGGTCCATACCACTCGCGTGCCGCCAGCCACGCCTTGCGCGCCGCCTTCAAGCCGGCCGGGCTCGGCGCAGCGGCAAACGCCTGAACGGCCTTCTGAAGGTCCAGTGAGGCGGCCAGCGCATCGTCATAGGCCGCTTGCACGCCCGAAGCATAGTGACGGGCGACGGCGTCGGCGCTCACGGCCTGTGCCCCAGCCGGGGGCTGGGCCGCAAACAGGACCGCCGCCAGTGGCAGAGCCCGCACCAGTTGCCGCACGGGGCCTGAAAGATTCCATTGCTTCATCACTGCTCCTCAAGTCGATTTGCGCGTATCATAAACGCGAATGCCTCGCATTTGTATTTAAAAACGTCTGACCCGAGGAGCACTAGAGTGGATACGAGCTTTGTGACAAACGTGCGGGTGCGCCCGTTGTGGGCAGGGCTGCTGGCAGCTGGCGTGTGTGGCACGGCTCAAGCGACCAGCCCAAGCGAACCGCTGTTGACCGAGGCCCTGCAGAAGCTGACGGCCCGGATGCAGCAATTGGAACAGCGCAACGCCGACCTGGAGCGGCAGGTGCAGGTGCTGGCCGCTCAGGCCTCAGCGGCCAAAGTGCCACCGGAACCAGGCTCTGAATGGGGCCGGCCGCAACGGCTGGCCACCCTGGAGCAGCAGGTCAAGGCATTGACCAGACCGCTGGAGCCGGAGGAGGACGAAGGCCCGAGCGTCGAAACCGGCCTGGTCGCCTTGGGTCAGCATGTGGGCGGCGGCGGTTCGGACAGCGGCCGTGCGCAAGGCCGATTGAACTACCGCGGCGACGTCGAGGTGAATCTGCCCTTGGGAACAGTGGCCGCGCTGGGCGACGCGAAGTTCAGCGGCTTCGGCCACCTGCGTTTCGGCCAAGGCAGCGGCGTCGGCCTGAGGCCCGCATACACCGCGACCGTCAATTCGATTCCCTTCGAGGCTGGTGCCGGTTCTGACGAAACCTATGCGATCGTCGCCCAGGCCTGGGGCCAGCTGGAGTGGTC
>CAYJEC010000159.1:6443-7147 GCA_964369025.1 uncultured Ideonella sp.
CTTCAACGACCTGCCCGGCAACCGATTCGAGCTGACGCTCGGCAAGATCGACGTGTTCGGCTTCTTCGACCAGAACGCCGTGGCCGGCGATGAGGGCGCGCAATTCCTCAACAACGTGTTCGTGCACAACCCGCTGCTCGATTCCGGCGGCGACATCGAAGCCGACGCCTACGGCCTGCTGGTTTCCGTGGGCAAGGCGCAGGCCAACGCCCAGGTCACGCCGACGGTCGCGACGACCGTGGGCGGCGTGCTCGACGCCGGCGGCCGCATCACCATCCGTGCCGCGCATGACGGTTCCCAGGGCGCCACGGCCAGGGGCGAAGCCGGCGGCGGCAGCGGCTTTGCCAGCATCAACGGCGCCGACACGCAAGCCTCCACCGCGGCGGCCGTCAGCGCCGAGATCCGCAACGGCGCGTCGGTGAACGCCGACGGCGGCACCGAGGTGCTGTCCGCCGTGTCCGACAAGGCCAGCGCGCGCTCCGACGGCGAGGCCTATTCCTTCGGCGTCGCCATCGGTGCCACCGATGCCCGCGCCGATGCCAATTCCAGCAGCCGCGCGACGGTGGGCAATGCCCAGATCACCGGTGCCAGCCTGACGGTGGACGCGGCCGGCGGCGGCCGCGGCGCTGCCACGGCGGTGGCGACGACGGGTGGCCTGCTCGTGTCCGGCAACGGCGCGGCGCCGGTCGTCAACGTCAACCCGA
>CAYJEC010000160.1:0-7117 GCA_964369025.1 uncultured Ideonella sp.
GCATGGCATCCAACGTGAAGCGCGCGCCGACCACGTCGATGCGCTCTGCGCCCTTGGTTATGACGAGGAAGTTGATGACCACCAGGATCGCGAAGACGATCAGGCCGACGGCGAAGTTGCCGCCGATCAGGAAGTGGCCAAAGGCCTCGATCACCTTGCCGGCGGCGGCTGGGCCGGTGTGTCCTTCGACCAGCACCACGCGGGTCGAGGCGACGTTCAGCGACAACCGCAGCAGGGTGGTGACGAGCAGCACCGTGGGGAAGGCCGCGAAGTCAAGCGGCTTGATCATGTTGGCCGCGACCAGCATGACCATCAGCGACATCGCGATGTTGAAGGTGAACAGCAGGTCCAGCGCGAATGGCGGCAGCGGCAGCACCATCATCGACAGCACCATCACGATGAACAGCGGCGCCATCAGCGCCTTGAGCATCGCGGCGTTCTGGCCGAGCAGGTCCTGGAGTTGTCGTTGCAGCGCGTTCATCGGGGGCAGCGGGCGTCGGCCGGAAGGGGAGGCATCGTGAAACACCATGTTGCCCGCCTGGCCGGAGAACTTGAGCCGGAAAAGGGGAGGGAAACCGGCGGTCATCCGGCACCGTGGCACCACTGCCGCCGGGCACGGCCTGAACCCGTGCCATTTGTCACGCCCGGCCGTCACGGCGGCGTCAACAGCGGCGCATAGCCTCGGATGATCGTCAGCCTTCCAGGATTTCCCCATGGGCCGCCCCCGCCAGACTCCCCCCGCTCCTCGTCCGGGCACCAACCGCCGCGATTTCTTCAAACGATCCGGCTCGGCCGCCGTGGCAGTGGTTGCCGCTGCGCCATTGCTGCCTATGGCTGCCGAGGCAGCGCCGAAGATCGAGTTCCTGCATGGCGTGGCCAGTGGAGACCCGCTGGCCGATCGCGTGATCCTGTGGACCCGCGTCACGCCCCTGGTCCCCGACGAACGCCTTCAACTGAGCTACACCATCGCTCGCGATCCGGATTTGCTGGATGTGGTGCAGACCGCCACCGTACGCACCGACATTGGCCGTGACTACACGGTGAAGGTCGACGTCCAGGGCCTGCAACCTGGCACGACCTACTACTACCGGTTCCAGTACAAGAAGTCCATCTCGCCGGTCGGCCGCACCCGCACGTTGCCAGTGGGCAGCATCGAGCACCTGCGAATCGCGGTGGCCAGCTGCTCGAATTTCGCCAGCGGCTACTTCAACGCCTATCGCCGCATTGCGGAGCGGCAGGACCTGGACCTGGTCCTGCACCTGGGCGACTACCTGTACGAGTACGGCAGCGGCCAATACGGCAGCCTGCGGCCGCTCGAACCGGCGCACGAGATCGTGACGCTGGAGGACTACCGCCAACGCCATGCACAGTACAAGCGCGATGCCGATTCGCAGGAGATGCTGCGCCAGCATCCGCTGGTGGCGATCTGGGACGACCACGAAACCGCCAACGACGCCTGGCAGGGCGGTGCGGAGAACCACCAGGGCGACACCGAAGGCACTTGGCCAGCCCGCGTGACCGCTGCGCTGCAGGCCTACTACGAGTGGATGCCCGTGCGCGAGGTGGACCGGAAGAACCCGCGGCGGGAGAACCGCCGCTTCGTGCTCGGCGACCTGGTCGACCTGTTCATGCTGGAGGAGCGCCTGAACGCCCGCAGCCAGCAGTTGCCGGCCACGATCGTCACGCCGTTCGGTCTGGCGTTTGCCCAGAACGGCGAGTTCCTCAACCCGGATCGCGGGCTGCTCGGCACCAAGGAAGAGGCCTGGCTGGTCAAGGGCCTGCGCCAGTCGTCAGCCCGGTGGAAGGTACTGGGTCAAGGGGTCATGTTCGCGCAGTTGAAGGCAGTGGGCGCGCCCAACGCGCTGGGTGGCGGCCTCTACCTCAACCCCGACCAGTGGGACGGCTACCTGCCCGCTCGCGACCGCCTCTACGCGGCCGTGAAGGGCAGCGATGGCGGCCCGGCGGTGAACAACCTGGTGGTGCTCACCGGCGACATCCACAGCTCCTGGGCCTCGGATCTCACTCAGGATCCGAACAACCCGGACGTGGTCAGCGGCGGCTGCAACCCGGCCACCGGCGAAGGCTCGCTGGCGGTGGAGTTCGTCGGCACCTCCGTCACCTCCCCGGCCTTCGACGACCCCCTCGGCGAAACGGCGGCGTACCTGCGCAGCCAGAATCCACACTTCAAGTACATCGACTTCAACAAGCGTGGCTACATGCTGCTGGACGTGACGCACCAGCGCGTGGTCTGCGAATGGTGGCACCTGAACACCGTGTCGGCGCCTGATGCCGGGCAGAGCCTGGCGGTGGCCTATCAAGTCCTCGACGGCGACCAGCACCTGACACCGGCAGCGGCGACGCTGGCACGCCGCGCGGTGAAGCCCGCACCCTGAGGTGCGCGCACGGGGCCGGGGGCTCAGGCCGGCCGGCGCCCCTTGCCATGGAAGGTCGGCGAGTGCGGATCGAGCTCGTCCGGCACCAGGACATCCGGTTGTGCCACGGCGGCCTGGGGTGAGCGCCTGAGCGTGTACACCCAGGCCAGTACTTGTGCCACCGCGGAGAACAGCGCGGCCGGGACCTCGCCGTCCAGGTCCACATGGGTGTAAAGCGCACGTGCCAGCGGGGGTGCCTGAAGCACCGGCACCTTCGCATCGCGCGCGATGTCGCGGATCCTCAGCGCCAGCAGGTCGGTGCCCTTGGCCACCACCCGTGGCGCGCCCATCTTGCCTTCGTCGTACTTCAGCGCCACCGCGTAGTGGGTCGGGTTCATCACCACCAGATCGGCCAACGGCACCGCTGCCAGCATGCGCTTTCGGACCATCTCGCGCATGCGCGCCTTGATCTTGCTCTTGACCTCGACGTTGCCCTCAGCGTCCTTGTGCTCCTGCTTGGCTTCCTCGCGGGTCATCTTCAGGCGCTCGAGCCACAGGTGGCGCTGCAGCGGTACGTCGATCAGCGCCCAGCCGCCCACCACCAGCAGCATCAGGCCGAAGCCGGCGGCGATGGTGTCGGTCAGGGTGGCGATCCCCTCGGGCAGGGGCATGGCCAGCAACTGCGTCAGCCCGGCCCACTGGGATTTCAGGTAGGTGGCCCCCACCGTGCCGATCACGATCGCCAGGATCACCGTCTTCACCAGATCCAGCAGGTGCTGCTTGGCGAACAGCCGGCCGATGCCGGCAATCGGATTGAAGCGCCCGAGGTTCGGGTGGAGAGCCTTGAAGCTGACGTTCCATCCGCCGGACAGCAAGGCCGATAGCAGGGCCACAGCGGCCATCAGCATGCCCATCGGCACCACGACCATCAGCCCCTTCAGGCCGAGCGACCACAGGAGCTGCGACATGGCCTCCGGGTTGACCACACTCTCGCGGTCGAAGTGCAGCGCCGAGGTCAACATTTGCTGCAGCCAGCCAGACAGAGGCCGGGCGCCCAGCATCAGCAACGCGCCGCCCATGGCCAGGGCAGTGAAGTGGCCCAGGTCGCGCGAGCGCGGGATCTGCCCGTCTTCGCGGGCGCGGCCCTTCTTCCGGTCTGAGGCGGGTAGGTTGCGGTCCTGGGCGGAATCAGCCATGGTGGTTTCCGATGGTGCCCGCAAGGGGGTGTGGCTTGAGCCGGATAAGCGCCAGGGAACCAGCCTTGTTATGCTTTCCCATGGCCCGAACGCTCACCGCCGACCTGCTGCCGTACTGGAGGGCGTTCTGTGAACGCGCTGGTGCGGATCTGACCGACCGATTCTGCGAGTCGTTCCACTTCGATGACAACGAGCGCAGTGCCGACGAGTTGGCCCGGCTGGTGTTGTCTGGCACCAAGCGTGCATCGGCAGGCTTGCAGTGGTCGTTCGAGGCCGCGGGCGTACTGCCGCCGAAGCCCGGCGATCTCAGCATCGTCACCAACTGGGCCGGCGTGCCGCAATGCGTGATCGAAACCACCGAGGTGGAACTCGTGCCCTTCGACCAGGTTGGCGCCGAGTTCGCAGCCACCGAAGGCGAGGGTGACGGGTCGCTTGCCTTCTGGCAGTCGGCGCACCAGGCCTACTTCGGGCGTGAGTGCGTGCGCCTCGGGCGCGAGGCTGTACCGGACATGCCGGTGGTCTGCGAGCGCTTCCGGGTCGTCTGGCGGGGTGATGACAATGAGCCGGTGTTCCTCCAGTCGCTTGTTCTGCTGCGACCGGCTGTGCCTGCCGACGCGCTGTGCCTGAGCGTGCTGGCCATGCAGGTGTTCCTCGACACCTATGCGACGCAAGGCATCCGCCCGGCCATCGCCCGAGAGGCACTGGGCACTTACTCGACCGCCGAGTTCGACCGTCTTATGGCCGAGCCCGGTACACGGCTCTGCGTGGCCGAACATGCGGGCCTGCTGGTGGGTTTCTCACAGACCCGGCGGGGAGCTTCCCATGCGCTGCTGCCTGCCGGCGAGCCGGCTGAACTGGCCCGCCTCTATGTGCAGGCGCGCTTCAAGGGCCGGCGGATCGGCCAGCGCCTGCTGCGCGAGGCCGAGTTGCACACCCAGGCGCAAGGGGCCAGCGTGTTGTGGCTCAGCGCCTGGGTGCACAACCAGCCTGCGCGAGCGTTCTATGCACGGCAGGGCTACGACGATGTCGGTTCCACGACCTTCAGCTTCGAGGGCGAGGACCACGAGAACCGGGTGCTGGTCAAGGCGCTGAAGCCTGCGTACAGTGCGGCGCGAACTGGGGAGATGGAATGACTGGGAGAACCGGAGCTTTCCGATCCAGCCGGGTGCTCGTCGGCGTGCTGCTGTTGGCTGCCTCAGCGGCCGCCGCCTGGTGGTTCCTGGAGGATCGTGGCACCTGGCCGCGCGGCGAGGCCCTGGGCAGCGCACTGCGCCCGCTGGTCGAAGGCAAGGACCCGGAGCGTGCCCTGGTGGCCCGAGCCATCTGGGAGAACTACCTCGAGACGCGTGCCAATGCCTCGCGCTGGAGCGGGGTCTATTGGGGCTTCACGTTCACCGCTGCGGCGATGAGCGCGTTGGCCGCGCTGGTGCTGAAGCTCGAAACCCTGGTCCGCAACGAGGGTGCGAAGAAGGACCTGGCGGCCTTGCTGTCGGTGGTGGCCGCCTTGCTGATGACCATCTCCACCAGCGGTGACTTCCAGCGCAAGTGGCAGGCCAACCGCATCGCGGCGGCGGAACTGGAGCGCACTGGATACGAGTTCCTGGAGAAGGACGGTGCCGACGCTCGGGGCTACCTGGCTGCCGTGGGCCAGAGCCTGTTGCGGCGGCACATGGCGATCGTCGGCGGGTCAGACGCGCGCAAGGCGCCTGCCGAGCAACCACGCCCCGATTCGGCGCCGGCCAAATGAGGGGCCGGTCGCTGGTGCCTGGCGTGCTGCGCCGGTGGGTGCCTGGCGCACTTTCCGAGCAGAGCCAGCATCTGCCCGCGGTCAGCGTCGACGCGCCAAACGCGGCTGTTCTCGACGCACCGCCCGAGGCCTGCCGCAACTGCGGGCATCTGCTGGGTCTGCCGCGCCCCAGTTTCTGCAGCGCCTGCGGCCAGGAGACCGCGCTTCATCCGCCCACGGTGATGGAGTTCATCCACCAGTTCGGCGGCAACTACGTGGCCATGGAGGGCGCGTTGTGGCGCACCTTGCTGCTGCTGCTGTTCCTGCCGGGCCGGCTGACCCGCGAGTACCTGCGCGGCCGCAAGCGCTGCTCTGTGCTGCCCCTGCGCCTGTACCTGACCATCAGCGTGGTGACCTTGCTGTCGCTGCAGTGGTCCGGGGTGCTGCATACCTTCCCTGACGACGAGATCATCAAGGTGGACAAGGAGGACACCAAGGACTTCACGCTGGTCGGGGCGGGCGGCATCAAGGCCGGCATGGAGAACGGCAAGTTCATTTGCGACGGCTTGCCAGCCTCCTGGTGCGAGCGCCTGAAGGAGCGCTTCACGATGGACCCGACCAGCATGAACCGCGAGCTCAAGCGCGTGCCCGAACGTTTCGTCAGCCATTGGGGGCAGGCCATGTTCGGCCTGCTGCCGCTGTATGCCTTCTACCTGAAGCTGGTCTACCTGAGCCGGCGCATGCGTTGGTCCGAGCACCTGGTGTTCGCGCTGCACCTGCACTCGTTCTGGTTCGTCATGCTGGGTCTGCAGCTGTTCAACGTGGAGTTCTTCAAGACGGCCGCACTGGTCGCCGTGCCGGTCTATTCGCTGATCGCGATCCAGGTGGTCTACGGCGGGCGCTGGTGGGCCACCGCGCTGCGCGCAATGACCCTGTGCATGCTCTATGGCATGACGCTGGTGTTCGCCATGGCGATCGTGGCCGTCTGGGCCTTCATCGCCTGACCTGGGGCACCCGGTGGCGCGCAATACGCGCCACCTGCTGAACTACGAGGCGATCAAGCTCGACAGGACGCCTTGCACCGCTTCTTTCAGCTTCGTCTTGGCCAGGTCAGTGCACTGTTCCTTGGTGGCGCCAGGCACGGCGTCGAAGGTGGTGGCGGTCTTGTTGGGCTTGAACAGCATTGTCTTGCCGCTCACGGTGACCGGCAGCATCATGGCGCGGGCGGTGATGACGCAGGTCTTCGATGCGGTGAAGCCGCCCTCGACCTCGCTGACAAAGCCCCAGCGTTTGGTGGGGTAGAGCTTGGCCAGTTTGGTGAGCTTGTCGGACAGGCTCTCCTTCCAGATGGCCTGCGCGCTGGCGTTGTCCAGCACGGCTTCGGTGGAGTGGTCCACCGTCAGGTACACCGGCGTGGCGGCGTGGGCGGCGGAGCCGAGGGCCAGCAGGGTGGCCAGGCAGGCGAGGCGGGTCTTCATGGGGCGGTTTCCTTGGGCAGCGGCTGCGCCACGCGCAACTCGAGCGGCGCCAGTATAGGCAGCGCCGGGGTCAAGCAGGAAAGGTGCCGGGCAGGAGAATCCCTTGGTCCACGGTTTCGATCCGTGTTCGGCCGCAAAACGCCATGGTCAGATCAAGTTCCTTGTGGATGATCTCAAGCGCCTTGGTCACGCCGGCCTCGCCCATGGCGCCCAGGCCGTAGAGGAAGGCACGGCCGATGAGAGTGCCGCGTGCGCCCAGGGCCCAGGCTTTGAGCACATCCTGGCCCGAACGGATGCCGCCGTCCATCCAGACTTCGATGTCATTGCCTACCGCGCAGGCGATGG
>CAYJEC010000161.1:0-7103 GCA_964369025.1 uncultured Ideonella sp.
ACGCGCGGCCAGCCAGATGCCGATGCCGTCGTGCACGAGTACCTTCAGGCGGGTCGAGCGCTTGTTGGCGAAGACGTAGGCGTGGTGTGGGCGGGCCGATCCGAAGACCGCGACCACGCGCGCCAGCGTCGTGTCGGTGCCGGCACGCATGTCCATCGGTTCGGTGCACAGCCACACCGCCTCCACGCGGATCATCGAAGCCAGTCGCCCAACCAGACCGCGCAGTCCCGGGCCGCTGCCGCCGGCCAGACGATCTTGATCGTCGTGCCGGTGCGCTGCAGTTCGATGCGGATCTCGCCATCCACGACCGGCGCGGGCAACGCCAGCGGGACGAACGTAGGTGCTGGCATCGGGGGCGGCTCGGCGACCTTCGCGGGCTTGGCGGCAATTGGGGCAACGCCCTTGTGCTCCGCATCGATCACCCACTTGCGCAGCATGTTGGCGTTCAGGCTGTGTGCCAGCGCCACCGCCGCGATCGACACGCCGGGCTTCAGGCACTCTCGGATCACCGCCTCCTTGAACTCGGCGCTGTGCCTGCGCCGGCGCCTCCGACCCATCAGATCGACCCCGTAGGTGTTCATGTGTCCGCTTCTCCTTCGCGGACACATGTTCACTACCAGGGCGCCCTCAGATCAACATGTGTTCCCTGGCCGCTTACAGATGACTGAATCCTTCCGCAAGTTCAACGGCATGACGATCGTTTGCGTCGATTGCTACGCCGAGGCAAAGGCTCTCCATTCATCTCCATGACATCCTTGTTCACCCACGGCAATCAGCGGGCTAACCGGTCGCTCGAATGGATCTACACCAGCTGGCCGCGCTACGCTTGACCTGCTCCCCCCAGCCAGTACCAGCCTGAAGTAGCAAACGCCGGCCGACCAGGAGGTTGGCGGCATGCTCATGGGCTGCTCCTGTCCGTTGGGCGAAGGTAGATCACCCAGTAAACCGCCGCCACCAGCACGCTGCCGCCCGCGATGTTGCCGGCGATCACCGGGAGCAGGTTGCCCAGCATGGCGGCCAGGGTGATCGGCGCGCCCAGCAGCCACGCCATCGGAAAGAAGAACAGATTGGCCACGCTGTGCTCGAAGCCGGCGGCCACAAAGGCGGTGATGGGGAAGACGATGGCCAGCACCTTGTCGGTCACGCTGCGCCCGGCCAGGGTCATCCACACCGCCATGCAGACCAGCAGGTTGCACAGCACGCCGCGAAAGAAGGCCTCGCCCCAGGGCAGCTGCGCCTTCGTGGTGGCGATCTGCACCAGTGTCTGGCCCAGCGCGCCGTGGTTCAGGGCGGCCAGGCCGGCCAGCCACACCAGCACCGCCAGGCCAACGGCGCCGGCCAGGTTGCCGGCGCAAGCCACCACCCAGTTGCGCAGCAGCTCCGCCGAGCTCACGCGCCGGCTGGCCCAGGCCATGGCGATCAGGTTGTTGCCGGTGAAGAGTTCGGCCCCGGCCACGCTGACCAGGATCAGGCCCAGCGAGAAGGCCAGCCCGCCCAGCAGGCGCTGCGCCGCAAAGCCCAGGGTGGCGTCGCTGGCCACCAGCGCGAACATCAGCGCCCCCAGGCCGATGAAGGCACCGGCCAGCATGCCCAGCAGCCACAGGGTCAGCAGCGGCAGCCGGGCCTTGGCCACGCCCACGTCGCTGACGCGGGCGGCGATGTCGCGCGGTGCGTAGGCGTCCGAGCCGAAGATCTCCGTCATCGTGGTGGTCCTGTGTTCAGCGCAGGCGGTGCGCCTTCAAGTGCATTGTCGAGCCCTGAGCAGCAGCAGCTCACGGTCGCGGGCGTTGGCGGTGAGCGAGGCCGCGCGCTCGAACTCGGCGCGGGCTTCGTCGCTGCGGCCCAGCCTGGCCAGCAGATCCCCGCGCACACTGGCCAGCCAGGGGTAACGCTGCAGCGCCGGCTCGGCGGCCAAGGCATCCACGATGGGCAAGGCTTCCGCCGGGCCGAAGGCCATGCCCACCGCCACGGCACGGTTCAGCTGCACCACCGGTGACGGGGCCACCTGCGCCAGGGCGTCGTACAACGCCACGATCTGCGCCCAGTCGGTGTCGTCTGCCCGCGCGGCGCGGGCATGGCAGGCGCCGATGGCGGCCTGCAGCGCGTAGGGCCCGAGCGCGCCGCCCAGGCCCGCCGCGCGCTCCAGCGCAACCAGGCCGCGGCGGATCAGCAATGGCTCCCAGAGGGTGCGGTCCTGGTCGGGCAGCAGCACGGGCCGGCCCTCGGCATCCGTGCGCGCAGGCAGGCGCGAGGCCTGGATCTCCATCAACGCCAACAGGCCGTGCACCTCGGCCTCGTGCGGGGCCAGCTCGGCCAGGGTGCGGCCCAGGCGCAGCGCCTCGCCGCACAACGCGGGGCGAATCCAATCATCCCCCGCGCTGGCCGAGTAGCCTTCGTTGAAGATCAGGTAGATCACCTCGAGCACCGAGCCCAGCCGCTCGGCGCGCGCGGCGGCCTGCGGCACCTCGAAGGGCACTTTGGCGGCCGTCAGCGTGCGCTTGGCACGCACGATGCGCTGGGCGATGGTGGGCTCGGGCTGAAGGAAGGCCCGCGCGATCTCAGCGGTGGACAAGCCGCCGAGCAGGCGCAGCGTCAAGGCCACGCGGGCCTCGGTGGTAAGCACCGGGTGGCAGGCGGTGAAGATCAGGCGCAGCAGGTCGTCACCGATGTCGTCCTGCCGGGCCGCGTCCAGCGCGTCGACGAAATCGGGCACCACATGGGCCTGCAGGGCCTCCAGATCCGCGCCCAGCTCCTCGTGCTTGCGGGCATGCAGGGCGCTCTGGCGCAGGCCGTCGAGCGCGCGGTGCTTGGCGGTGGTCATCAGCCAGGCGGCGGGGTTGTCGGGCAGCCCGTCGCGCGGCCAATGCTCCAGCGCGGCAACCAGCGCATCCTGCGCCAGCTCTTCGGCACGGCCCACATCGCGCACCATGCGCGCCACCGCAGCGATGATGCGTGCGGCCTCGAGGCGCCAGACGGCCTCGATCGCCGTATGGGTGGGGCCGGTGGGGCAGTTCAGGCCTGCCCCTCGAAGCAAGGCGCCACCGGCCGAACCTCGACCGTGGCCCATTCGGCGGCCGGGCACTCGGCGGCAATCGCCAGCGCTTCTTCGCGTGTGGCCACGTTGAGAAGGAAGAAGCCGCCGACCATCTCCTTGGCCTCGGCGAACGGCCCGTCCACCACGCTGCGGCGGCCGCCTCGCAGTTGCAGCCGGGTGGCCTGCTCGGTGCCAGCCAGGGAATTGCTGGCCTCCAGCACGCCGCGCGCCTGCAGGCTGGCAGTGAACTCCAGCATGCGCGCATAGGCCTGCTGCCCACCTTCGAGGCCGCGCTCCTCGCGTTGGCCCACGGGCTCGACGATCAACAGCATGTGCGACATGGGGGAGGCTCCCGTTCCCGTGCGAATTGGCTGTGAAGGATAGCCGCTCCGGCGCAGGCCCTGTCGATCACGTTGCGCGAGCCATGTGCCTCCTCAGGCTGTCTTGGCCAGCGCGCTGCTGGTGCGCGTCTTCCACAACGACACGGCCACACCGCCGGCAATGAGCGCCATGGTGACCCCCAGCGAGAGGGCAGCGGGGAACTTGCCCACCAGGCCGACCAGGAAGATCTTGCTGCCAATGAACACCAGCACCAGCGCCAGCGCGTACTTCAGGTACGCAAACCGGTGGATCATGGCCGCCAGTGCGAAATACAGCGCCCGCAACCCCAGGATGGCGAAGATGTTGCTCGTGTAGACGATGAACGGGTCACTGGTGATGGCGAAGATGGCGGGCACGGAATCCACCGCGAACACCAGGTCGATGAACTCCACCAGGCACAACGCGAGGAACAGCGGCGTGACCCAGCGAACGGGCTGGCCGGTGGCGGGGTCCGGGCGCATCACGAAGAAGCGGTTGCCAGGCAGATCCTGGGTGACCCGCAGGTGCCGGCGCAGGAACAGGAGCAAGGGGTTGTGGGCGATGTCCGGTGTGTGCCCTGCCATGCGCCACATCTGGATGCCGGTGAACACCAGGAAGGCCCCGAACAGGTAGAGCACGCCGCTGAACTGGGTGATCAGCGCAGAGCCCAGCGCGATCATCACCGCGCGCAGCACGATGACGCCGAGGATGCCCCAGAAGAGCACCCGGTGCTGGTAGGCCGGCGGTATCGCGAAGAAGCTGAAGATGAGCGCGATGACGAACACGTTGTCCATCGACAGCGATTTCTCGATCAGAAAGCCCGTGAAGTATTCGGTGCCGCTTTGCGCCCCGAGGTACCACCACACCCAGGCCCCGAACAGCGTGGCGATGCCGATGTAGCCTGCCGAAAGCATCAGGCTCTCGCGCACGCCGATGGCGCGCTCCTTCCGGTGCAGCACGCCCAGATCCAGCGCGAGGAGGATCACCACGACGGCGAGAAACGACAGCCAGAGCCAGGCGGGCTTGCCCATGAAGGGGGCGTTGAGAAGTTCGACGATCGGGTCCACGGTGTTTTCTTGGGAGCTCGGTGAGGGGTGGGGGTCGGTCGGTCAGGCCGGCGTGGCCGCCGCGGGCCGCTGCAGCAGGGCGTGGTGCAGGCCCCATTGATCCACGGCGGCCATCAGCACCGTGCTTTCGCCAGCGGCCACATGGCAGTCGGCCTCGACCACGCCAACGCACAGGTGGAGCACGCGATCCCGCAGCGCGGGGTCGTCGACCTCGGCCAGCATGGTGCCCAGCGTGCGCTCGTCGACCCGGCTGGCTTCGATCCAGCTGGCGTTCACCGAGCACAGCAGGTCCTCGCAGAACGCATGCACGACAGCGTGCAGTTCCGCACGTGTCAGCCCGAGCTGGTCCGGAGCACCCAGCTTGTCGAGCATGTCCAGCTCGGCCTTGCCGGCGTAGCCGTCGGAAAGCAATGTCAACGCCACGATTCGTGCGGCGGCCTGCGGGCTGTTCTTGGGGTATTGGCGCATGGTGATCTCCTCGGTTTCAGCGGGGGGTGGTGTGGGGCAGGGTGCGATGGCGGCCGTGGGGCCGGGCGCGCTGCCACAGGCGCATCAGGGCGTGTGCGGCACGGGCCAGCGCGCTGTCGATGGCGCTGCGCCAATCCCGGGCCAGGGCGGTGATCACCACCGTGCCGGTGCGGTCGCTCAGCAGCTCCACCTGGCAACGTTTGTCCACGCCGCCCCGGCGGCCATTGATGTCGCTGAGCTGGATGCGCGCTCTGGGCACCAGCCAGTTGAGCCGGCGCATCACGAAGCGCGCCCGGTCTTCGGCAACGCTTTTCAGCCCGGCAGCGCGCGGGTCGCGGGTTTCGAACAGGATTTGCATTCAGCTCTCCATCGGGTTGCAAAGGCATGCCACGGTAAGGCGGGCAGGACTTCTGTGAAAGCAGATAATCGTGAAGGAACAGTTCCGTAAAAGCTGAACATGAGCCAGGCATACAACTACCGGCATCTGTACTATTTCTGGGTCGTCGCCAAGGAAGGCGGCATGGCCAGGGCCGCGGAGCGGCTGGGGATGGCCGTGCAGACGGTGAGCACCCAGGTGCGCGAGTTGGAGCGTTCCCTGGGCCATGCCCTGTTCAAGACGGCCGGCCGAGGGCTGGCACTCACGGAAGCCGGCCAGGTCGCCCTGCAGCAGGCGGAACAGATCTTTCAACTGGGCGAGGCACTGCCAGACCGGGTGCGCCACGCTGCCACCACGCCGTTTGCCCGCCTGGCGGTGGGGGTCTCTGATGCCCTGCCCAAGCTGGTCGTCCACCGCCTGCTCGGGCCCGTGGTCGATACCCCGAACCTGCGCTTGCTGTGCCATGTGGATGAGTTCGAGGATCTGCTGGGTGACCTTGCCTTGCACCGGCTGGACGTGGTGCTCGCCGACCGGCCGGCGCCGCCCAACCCCAACCTGCGCCTCTACACCCACGTGCTGGCGGCGTCGCCAGTGTCCTGGTACGCGCCACCGTCGCTTCTGGCTGCGGCGAGAAAGAACTTCCCGGCCTCGTTGGCCGAGGTCCCGGTGCTGTTGCCCACGGCCCATGCGGCGATCAGGGCGGTCCTGGATCTCTGGTTCGAGCGCCATGGGGTCGCACCCCGGGTGGCGGGCGAGTTCGAGGACAGTGCCCTTCTCAAGGCGTTCGGGGCCGGCGGGATGGGCGTGTTCCCTTCACCCGACGTGGTGCACGACGAACTGGTGGCGCACTACAAGGTGCAACGCCTGGGGCCCTGCGAGGGGGTGCAGGAGCACCACTACGCCATCGGCACCGAGCGCAAGGTGGCGCACCCGTTGGTGCAGCGCCTGCTGTCGCTCGGGCGCTGATCAGGCGATCAGTCGATCAGCACGGCATCCCCTGCTGCAATGAGCGCCTCGACGCCCGAGCCGCCCGGATAGGCTGCGGGCGTGCGAAGGCCCGTGACCTGGTCGCGTGCCCAGGTGCTGGTGAGGTCGCGCAAGGTGCCGGTGTTCACCGGCCGCGGCTTGCCCTGGAAACAGGCCGTCCAGCCGAGAAGATCAGTGTTGTTGCCCTCGGAGTCGACATGGGTCGAGCGGTCGGTGAGCTGCAGGCCCACGAAACCGTCGCCGCCGGCGGCCAGCGCGTCGGCCTGCACCAGGCGCAGCGCCGGGTAGGCGTTGTTCTGCGCGTTGCAGGCGCCGGCGTTGGCGCTGACTGCCAGCACTGGCCGCTGGCCGGCCGCCGACACGCCACGCAGGTGGGTGGTGAAGCTGCTGTCCGCCGCCACCGGATCGAACAGCACGGCGCCCACCAGGCGCTGGGGCGCCAGCGACGCCAGCGTCCAGCCCAGGCGCGACGCGAAGTGGCCGCCGGCCGAGTGGCCCGCCACGACGATCTTCTCGGGCACCGGCCGGCCGTCCGGCGCGGTGAGGCCGGCCACCAGCGCTGCCGCCAATTTGTCGGCCAGGGCCGGGTTGCCGCCCGACATGTCGGCGTTCAGGCACATGGCCATCAGGCCCTGGTTCATGAAGCGTGCGATGGTGTCGCGCTGGTGGTTGCAGTTGCGGCTGAAGCCGTGCTGCACCTGGATGAAGCCCAGTGGCTCGCCCGCCGGCAGGTGCCAGAAGGCGGTGTAGGTCTTGTTGCCCAGGGTGAGCGGCGCCTTGACGATGCTGCCGGCTTCGGGCGCGGCTTCGG
>CAYJEC010000162.1:0-7100 GCA_964369025.1 uncultured Ideonella sp.
GGGGGGGACGGGCGGCAACCCAGAGGGCGCCGTGGTGTCTCCATTGGAGAAGGCACGCGTGACATGGCCATGAAGGCCCGCCCCTGCCGGTCCGCCGGGTACCTCTGCTCAGGGCAGCGTATGGATACGCTGTCCATCGCTGACGAAACAGCGATCACCGGCAGACCGCGCGACCGCAGCCAGGCCGGTGAACTCGCCATAGGCCGGCAGGATCAAGGTGTCTGCCGTGGCGTGGAAGCACGGTAGGCAAATGTGGTCCCGCGCCCGCCCGAACATGACCGCGCCCGGGTGCAAATGACCAGCCAACACCGGCCACCCTGGTCGGGCCACCGGGTGGTGGCACAGCGCCCAGGGCCCCAGCGGCAGCGGCTCGTCGACTACCTCGATACCCAATGAGGCAGGCGGGTCGCCAGCGCGATCGTCGTGGTTGCCACGCACCAGAGTCACCGCCAGCGCAGTGTGGCGCTCACGCCATTGCGCAACAGCGGCGAGCCCGGGGCCGGTGCGGGCCTGGGCCGAATGGAGAAAGTCTCCAAGAAAGATCAGGCGGGCCGGTTGCAGGCGAGCGATCAGGCCATCCAGGCGCTGCAGATTGACCGCGCTGGTGCCGCCGGGCACCGGCACGCCGAGCCGGCGGAAGCTGTGCGCCTTGCCGAGGTGGAAGTCGGCCACCAGCAAGGCGGCGTGATCGGGTGCGAAGGCCGCGCGCTCGGGGCACAGCCAGAGCCGGCCGCCGCCCCAGTCGAGTGCCAGGTCTGCGCCCGGCGCCACCTCAGGTCAGCAGGCCGAGCGCGATGTCCAGCTGCTCGGTCGGGCTGCGCTTGAATCCCGAGCGGGCATAGCGCTGCAGGCGGCCGACGATGAATGCGGTGAGCGCGGAGGCGCGGCCGTTGGCGTCCACCGTGGGGGTCATCGAACCCGCCGCGTCGGCGGCGCTGCGCAGGCTCTGCCGGAGTTGCGACTCGACCCGGTCGAAGAACTGGTTCATGCGCGCTGTGAGGCGTTCGTTCTCGAACACCAGCGCATCGCCCACCATCACGCGGGTCATGCCGGGGTTCTTCTCGCCGAACTGCAGCACCACCTGGGTGATGCGCTGGGCCTGGGCGGCACCGCCGGGCTCACGCTCGACGATCTGGTTGATGAGGCCGAAGATGCTGGATTCGATGAACTCGATCAGGCCCTCGAACATCTGCGCCTTGCTGGCGAAGTGGCGGTACAGGGCCGCCTCGCTGACCTCCAGCCTGGCGGCCAGGGCGGCGGTGGTGACCCGTTCAGCGCCGGGCTGCTCCAGCATGGTGGCCAATGTCAGCAGGATCTGTACGCGGCGTTCGCCCGGCTTCGGGCGCTTGCGTGCCGGCGCCGACTCCGCCGCTGCGGCAGGTGCCTCGGCCTGGGCCGCATCGGTCTCTTCGGGCAGGTCAGGTATCACGGCACACGGCGCAACTGTTGAAGCGAGACGATTCTGGCATACACATAGGCCGGCCTCCGGTGCAGGTAAACACCAACTTCCGGGCCGTGCGGAGCCCTTCTGGCCCAGCGCTGCATCCAGACCGTGCGCATGCCTACTGCCCGTGCGGCCTTCTGATGCACCAGAGTGTCCTCGACCAGCACGCAGTGCCGGGGCGACACGCCGAGCCGCGCAGCGATCGCCCGGAACATGCGCGCATCGGGCTTCGGGCGCCACTGGCCGAACATCGTCATCTGCTCGATGCCGATGATCATCTCGAACTCACGCTGCAACCCAAGAACTTTCAACACGCGTTCGGCGTAGTCACGTGGCGCGTTGGTCAGGATCACCTTGCGCCCACGCAGATGTCGCAGCGCGGCCAGATCGGCCGGGTGGCCGGCGACATCGCGTTCCAGCGTGGGCAGGCGGTGCGTGTCGTGCAGAAAATGCGCCGGCTTCACGCCATGGTGGCGTATCAGCCCGAGCAGTGTGGCGCCGTAGCGGTGCCAGTAATGGCCACGCAGGCGGTCGGCCTCGGCGGCGCTGACCGCCAACTCGCGCTCGATGTAGGCGTTCATCGCCGTGTCGAGATGGCGGAACGCCGAGGCCGAGGCGTCATGCAAGGTGTTGTCCAGGTCGAACAGCCAGACCCTCGGCATGCTCAGCGCCCCCGAGCCGATCGCCGGCCCAACGCGAAGATGCCGCCCAGCAGCAGCGCGGCGCCCAGCCATTGGCGGGCGTCGAGGTGCTGATCCAGCAGGGCCGCGGACAGCAGCACTGCGGTCAGCGGCTCGAACAATGTGGCCACGGTCAGCGCCGTTGGGCTGAGGTAGGCGGCGCTCCAGCTGAAAGCCAGCAGCGCCAATGCGGCAGTGACCAATCCCAGGTAGAGGATCCATGCTTCGGGCGGCACGGCATTGGGCCATGCGAGCGGCGTGTAGAGCGCTGTCAGGCCCATCACCGCAGCGGCCACGATCGTCAGGCAGGTGGTGGCCGGGCCAGCGCCCAGATCGGTGGACAGGCGCCCGCTGACCAGTGTGAAACCGGCATAGAGCACTGCCGAGGCGACCGAGAAACCTACACCGATCAACAGGCCAGTGACACCCGCGTCATCCGGCGCACCACCATGCCGCAGCACGATCAGCACCGTGCCTGCCAGGGCCGCACCGAGGGTCAAGGCCAGCGGAGCATCGAGCGCCTCCTGACCCCGAGCCACCGCCACCAGGGTCACCAGCACCGGCGGCAGGCACAAGGCAATGAGCGTCGGGATCGCGGCGCCTATGCGTTCGATGCCCAGGAACCAGCACAGCACGTACAGCGCCATCGCCGTGCCGGCCGTCACCAGCAGCTTCGCATGGCCCCAGGCCTTGCGGCCCAGCCCGGGCCGGCCGAAAACAGCCAACAGGAACACTGCACCGATCACGAAGCGCCAGAACGAGATGCTCTCCGGGCGCAGGTGGAAGCGTGCGATCAGCAGGTTGACCACCAGGGCACCTGTGCCCCAAAGGAACGCAGCTCCGCAGGCGGCCAGCATGGCCAGCGGGGCGCGGTGGGTTCCCAGGCCGGACACAAGGCCCCGCTCAGTGCGAGCGGATCATCGTGCCGTAGGCTTGGTCGGTGAGGATCTCCAGCAACATCGCATGCGGCACACGCCCGTCGATGATGTGCACCGCGTTGACGCCGCTCTTGGCGGCGTCCAGCGCGCCGGATATCTTGGGCAGCATGCCGCCGCTGATGGTGCCGTCGGCGAACAGTTCGTCGATGCGGCGGGCGGTGAGGTCGGTGAGCAGGTTGCCGGCCTTGTCCAGCACGCCGGGCGTGTTGGTCAGTAACACCAGTTTCTCGGCCTTCAGCACCTCGGCCAGCTTGGCGGCGACGAGATCGGCGTTGATGTTGTAGCTCTCGTTGTCGGCACCAAACCCGATCGGGCTGATGACGGGGATGAAGGCGTCGTCCTGCAAGGCCTTCACCACGCTCGGGTCGATCGACTCGATCTCGCCGACCTGCCCCACATCGTGCTCCTTGGTCGGGTCATCCTTGTCGACCATCTTCAGCTTGCGAGCGCGGATCATCGCGCCGTCACGGCCGGTCAGGCCCACGGCCTTGCCGCCAGCCACATTGATCAGGCCGACGATGTCTTGCTGCACCTCGCCGCCCAGCACCCATTCGACGACCTCCATCGTCTCCTCGTCGGTCACCCGCATGCCTTGGATGAAAGTGCCCTTCTTGCCGAGGCGGCTCAGGGCCTCGTCGATCTGCGGCCCGCCGCCGTGCACCACCACCGGGTTCATGCCAACCAGCTTCAACAGCACCACGTCTTCGGCGAAATCCTGCTGCAGGGCGGGATCGGTCATGGCGTTGCCACCGTATTTGATGACCAGGGTCTTGCCGTGATACTTGCGGATGTAGGGCAACGCCTGCGCCAGGATCTCCGCCTTCTCGCGGGGCAGGATATGGTCGACGGCAGTGGGTTCGGCAGCGTGGCTCATGGTGGCGGGTGCGTGTTCAGCCTGGGATGGGTCATTCTAGGGAACCTGCCTTGGCCAAGGCGGTCATCCTGCGGCCCCGGGCCCGCGTTATTGGACTGTGTACAAGGAGATCACCCGATGAGCACCCTGCTGCGTTCCCGCCTCGCCCATGCCTGCGCCGCGCTCCTGGCCGGGCTGGCCGTTGCCACGGCGCAAGCGACCGAAGGAGAGGTCAAGAAGGTGGATTTGGCGACCGCCAAGGTCACCATCCGCCACGGCGAGATCAAGAACCTGGACATGCCGGCAATGACCATGGTCTTTCGCGCCCGCAACCCCGGCCTGCTCGACGGCCTGAAGGCCGGCGACCGGATCGATTTCGATGCCGACAAGATTGACGGCCAATACGTGGTGACCGCGATCCGCAAGGCCCGTTGAATGGGGCACCCGGCGCTGGCCGCGTCGATGGGGCACCCTTCGCGGACCGGGCTCAGACGTTCAGCAGGTGCGTGCGGTAGTGGATGAGTTCGTCGATGGACTCGTGGATGTCCGCCAGCGCCGTGTGCGCCTGTGCTTTCTTGAAACCGTCCATCGCTGAGGGTTTCCAGCGGCGTGCCAGTTCCTTCAGCGTGCTGACATCCAGGTTGCGGTAGTGAAAGAACGCCTCCAGGCCGCGCATGGTCTGTGCCATGAACCGCCGGTCCTGGCAGATCGAGTTGCCGCACATGGGGCTCTTGCCGGCTGGCACGTAGGCGGCGAGGAACTCGATGACCCTTGCCTCGGCCTCGGCTTCGCCGATGGTCGAGGCCTTCACCCGGTCGATCAGCCCGCTGCGGCCGTGGGTGCCCTTGTTCCAGGCGTCCATGCCGTCAAGCGTGGCGTCACTCTGGTGAATGGCGAACACCGGGCCTTCGATCCGCGTGGTCAACTGCGCGTCGGTGACCACCACCGCGATCTCGATGATGCGGTCGGATTCGGGTTTGAGCCCGGTCATCTCGAGATCGATCCAGATCAGGTTCTGGTCGTTCTTGCTCAGTTCGGTGGCGCTCATGTTGGGGTGCCGGTGTCGGCAGGCTTTGGGATCGAGGGTGATTGTCCAACAACATACACTCGGCGGCGATGCAGCCACTCACCGTTTCGATCGCCTTTGTCGCCGCCTTGCTGGCCCGGCAGGCCCTGAAGTTCTGGCTGGCCGGCCGACAGGCTCGCCATGTGCACGCCCACCGCGGCGTCGTGCCCCAACCTTTCGACTCCAGCATCCCGCTCGCCGCTCACCAGCGCGCGGCCGACTACACCCAGGCCCGACTGCGATTCAGCCTGGTCACCGACAGCCTGGGCGCGGCCCTGCTGCTGGGCTGGACCTTGCTGGGCGGTCTGGATCTGCTCAATGGCATCGTGCGCGACGCGGTGCAGCCGGGCTTCGGCGACATGGCCTACCAACTGGCACTCGTGGCGGCGTTCTCGCTGATCAGCGGCCTGCTCGACCTGCCGCAGGAGTGGGTTCGGGTCTTTCGGCTCGAACAACGCTTCGGCTTCAACCGCACCACCCTGGCGCTGTTCGTGACCGACCTGCTCAAGGGTGCTTTGGTGGCCGCGGTGATCGGCTTGCCGCTGCTGGCAGCCGTGCTGTGGCTGATGCAGGCCGCCGGCAGCGTGTGGTGGCTGTGGGCCTGGGCCCTGTGGGTGGGCTTCGTGCTGTTGATGCAGGTCATCTTCCCGACCTGGATCGCGCCACTGTTCAACCGCTTCGAGCCGCTGGCCGACGAGGCCCTGGCCAGCCGGGTGCAGGCGCTGATGGCGCGCTGCGGCTTTCGCGCCAGCGGCGTGTTTGTCATGGACGGCAGCCGGCGCTCCAGCCATGGCAACGCCTACTTCGGCGGCATGGGCCGCGCCAAGCGGGTGGTGTTGTTCGACACGCTGCTGGCCCGGCTGCAAGCCGGTGAGGTCGAGGCGGTGCTGGCCCACGAGCTGGGCCACTTCCACCACAAGCATGTGCTGAGCATGACGCTGCGAGGCTTCGCACTGGGGCTGGCAGGCTTCGCCTTGCTCGGCTGGTTGAGCAGCCAGCCGGCGTTCTACCTTGGCTTGGGCGCGAACCCGAACCTGGCGGCGCCGAACGACGCGCTGGCCCTGCTGCTGTTCATCCTTGCTGCCCCGGCCTTCACCTTTTTCGTCTCGCCGCTGTCGGCCTGGTGGTCACGGCGCGCCGAGTTCGAGGCGGACGCCTACGCCCGGGCGCAGACCAGTGGCAGCGAACTGGCGTCGGCCCTGCTCAAGCTGCACGAGGACAACGCCGGCACGCTGACGCCCGATCCCGTCTACGCCCGCTTCTACTACTCGCACCCGCCGGCGTCCGAACGCCTGGCTGCGCTCGCCCATTGAGCCGGCACGCCGACCTGGACATTGGCCTGATCGTGGGTGCCCACGGCCGCCACGTGATGATCGAAACGCCCGAGGGCCGGCGCGTGATTGGCCACCCGCGGGGCAAGAAGAGCCAGTGCGTGGTGGGCGACCGTGTGCGCTGGCAGCCGGCCGGCGACGAGGCCGTCATCGAGGCGTTGGAGCCCCGCCGCAACCTGCTGTCGCGCCAGGACGAATGGCGCACCAAGTCCTTCGCCGCCAACCTCGATCAACTGCTGATCATGCTGTCGGGCGAACCGATGTTCAGCGAATCGCAGCTCACCCGTGCGCTGATTGCCGCCGAGGACGCCGGCATCGCGGTCACGCTGCTGCTGAACAAGGTCGACCTGCCCACCGCGGCATTGGCGCGCGAACGCCTACAGCCTTACCGCGACATGGGCCTGGCGGTGCTGGAGACGGCCCTGAAAGCCGCGCCAGCCGAGGCCAGGGCCCTGCTCGGCCCGGTGCTGGCGGGCCGGACGACGCTGGTGCTGGGCCCCAGCGGCATGGGCAAGAGCACCTTGATCAACCTGATGGTGCCGCGCGCCGAAGCGCAGGTGGGCGAGATCTCGCAGGCCCTCAGCGCCGGCCGCCACACCACCACCACCACCACCTGGTACTGGCTGGACGATGTCGGCCCGGGCGCCTCGGGCGCACGCGCTGCGATGCTCGATTCTCCCGGCTTCCAGGAGTTCGGCCTGATGCACATCACGCCGCAGCGGCTGGCCGAGCTGATGCCCGACATCCGCGCCCACCTGGGTGCCTGCCGCTTCTACAACTGCACCCAC
>CAYJEC010000163.1:0-7100 GCA_964369025.1 uncultured Ideonella sp.
TGCCGGAGGCATCGACAGCCCGGTACTCGAATTGCAGCATCAGCCCGGCACTCCACTGGACAGGTCGACCACCCGGCCGATCTCCTGCAGCGATGTCACGCCCTCGATGACGCGGCGCAACCCGTCGCGAGCAAGGGGCACGAAGCCATGGGCCATGGCGTACTCGGTGATCTCCATGATGCCGGCGCGTCGGCCCACCAGTTCGTCGAGGCCGACATCGAAGCGCAGCAGTTCCATCAGTGCGATTCGGCCCCTGAAACCCTGGTGGTCGCAACGCGGGCAGCCCTTGGCGCGGTACAGCGGGCCGCTGCCCAGCCGCAACGCGGCACGCTCTTCTTCGCTGACGTCGTGGGGCAACCGGCAAGCCGTGCACAGCCGCCGTACCAGACGCTGCGCGACGATGCCGATGATGTTGCCCGACATGACCTCGGGCGTGACGCCGAGATCGGCCAACCGGGAGATCGACCGGATCGCCGAGTTGGTGTGCAGGGTGGAGAAGACCTGATGCCCGGTCATGGCAGCCCGCAGGGCCATGTCCGCAGTATCCTTGTCGCGGATCTCGCCCACCAGGATGATGTCGGGATCCTGGCGCATCAGCGAGCGGATGCCTTCGGCGAATGTCAGCTTCGAGGTGGCCCCGAGTGCCGTCTGGCGCACGACAGGCAGCGGGTACTCCACCGGATCCTCGAGCGTCATGATGTTGACCTCGGGTTGATTCAGGTGACCGAGGATCGAGTACAGCGTGGTGGTCTTTCCGGAACCCGTGGGGCCGGTGACCAGGAGGATGCCCTCGGGGCGCCTGAGCATGGCCTGCAGCTCGGTCAGCTGCTCGGGCATCAGGCCCAGGTTGTCCAAGGCCACGATGTTGGCCTTGGCGTCGAGCACCCGCAGGACGAAGTTTTCACCATGCACGGTGGGCTGTACGGCCGCGCGGAAGTCGACATTGCGTCCGGAGATGGCGAGGATCACGCGCCCGTCCTGGGGTTCGCGAGTCTCGGCGATATTCATGTTCGACATGACCTTCAGGCGCACGAGCATGGCCTGCCAATGCTTGGAGTGCAGAACGCGGATCTGCCGCAACATGCCGTCGATGCGGTAGCGCACGCGCAGGAACTGCCCTTCGGGCTCGAAGTGGATGTCGGAGGCCCCGCGGGCCACGGCGTCGCGCAGGAACGCATCCACCATGCGCACCACAGGGTGCTTGTAGTCTGCCAGGCGGGCGCTGTCGGCCGCGCTGCTGAAATTGCCGGTTTCGAGTTCGTGAAGAATGCCGTCGATGTCCAGGGTGTGGCCGTAGAACTGGTCGATGGCGCTGAGGATCTCGGGTGCGCTGGCCAGCCGCCACGCAATGAGCACGCCGGCGCCAAGGTGTGCCCGCACCTGGTCGGCGATGACGATGTCGTTCGGCCTCGCGCACACCAGCGTCAGCGTGTTGGTTGGCGGATCGAAGGAGATCGGGAACACACCGTGCCGGACGGCGAGCGTCTTGGGCAGCAAGGCCATGGCCGCCGGGTCGGCAACGACGTTGGTCAGGCTCATGGACTGCTGGCCCAGCGTGGCGGCCACGACCTCGCGCAACACGTCTTCGGGCACCAGGCCCATCGTGGCCAACACTTCGCCCAAGAGCTTGCCAGTGGCTCGCTGTTCGACCAGGGCAATGTCCAACTGATCCTGGGTCAGCAGACCGAAAGCCAGCAGGCGGTCGCCCAGGCGCATGCTGGGAGCGGCTATGGCGTTCACGGTGCGTGCTCCGCCGGTGCCGCAAGGCTGCGCAGGCGCGCCCGTACGGCTTCTTGTGGCACTTCGCCGGTTTGCGGCAACCCAAGTGCCAGCGTGTAGAAGTCCGTGGCTTGGCGCGAGAGATGCAGCCGGTCGAGTGCGACAGCCAGGTTGAAGGCGTGGACGCCACGCCCGGGCTGCAGGCGGTGGGCGTCGAACAGGGCCGCCTGGGCCTCAGCCCAGCGGCCCTGGCGGGCCAGCAACTGGCCCAGGGCCGCATAGGGTGCTGCGTCGCCGGGCTGCGACTCGATGAAGTCCTTGAGGCGACTCTCGGCGGCCGCCGGATCTGATTCGCCCAGCAACTGCAGCAGACCCGCCACCGCCGAGGCGTTGTCGGGCTGCAAGGCCAGCACGCGCCGGTAGTTGGCATGAGCGGCCTCGCGTTGGCCGTTTCGGTGTTGGACGGTGGCCAGGCCGAGCACGGCGTCGGCGTCATCGGGTTGGCGTGTTGCCAGGCGCTGATACTGTTGCGACGCGCTGGCGAACTCTCCCTGATTCAGGAGTTGCCAGGCGCCGACCGAGGTTTCGGCCGGCGCCGCCTTCTTGAGGCGGGCTGCGGGGGCGCCATCCTTGGCTGACGAGATGGGTGGCACCTCCGAATCCGCACGGCCGCCGGTTGTTGCCGGCGAACGCCGGCTCGGCGTGCTGTCGGCGGCCTGAAGCGGGGCCACCGGCCCGCTGTCGGGCGTCTTGGCCGGCGATGCGGCGGGGGCAGGCGCGGCCGCGACCGCGCCAGCGGGAGACGGTTCGTTGGCCCGGTCGGGGCCCGTCGTGGCGGGCACCACAGCGGGCACAAGAACCGGCGCTGCGACTGGCATGCCGGCGTGGCCGGCGCCAAGCAGCAGGTAAGCCGAGACCAGGCCGATCGAGATCAACACAGCGGCCGCAACCAGCCACACGCGGCGCCGGTTGGTGACATGAGCCGCTTGATCGGGGTGTACCAACGGGGGGGGGGTCTCGGCGCTCGGGGACCAGGCGGCAGCGTAGCCACCCGCGAGGGCGTGTTCAGGCGCGCCGATGGGTGGGGGCGGCGGCTGGAGGGCAGGTGCCGCCGCGGCCGCTTCCTCCGGGCGCCTCTGATCGAGGGCTTCAAGCATCAGGCTCATGGCGCGACCCCCCGGGACTGCGCGGCTGCCACCGGCGAGGTGGCGCTGTCCAGTGTTTCGCGCCAGCGTGCGTAGTCGCCCTGCAGGCTGGCGTCGGTGACGATGACGGGCCGCAGGAAGATCACCAGCTCGCTTTTTGACGTCTTGCGGTGCCGGTACTTGAGCAGTTCGCCCGCCGGCCCGAGGTAGTCCGAGCCCGGTACGCTGTCGGTGTCGTTGTTGCCGGTGTCGCGCATCAGCCCGCCCAGCACGGCGGTCATGCCTCCGCGTACACGGATGACGGACTCCATCTCACGGGTCTGCACCTGGGGAACCTGGCTGGTGAGTTCGGGCAGGCTGGAGTTGCCGCCGCGGGCCAGGGCCATGAAGACGGCAATACCGGGGTCGTTGACGTAGCCGGTGACGCGGCTGATCGTCGGGCGCAGCAGCAGGGTCACCTCGTCGTCGGCGCCGATCTGCGGCGTGACGCCGAGGGTGAAGCCGACTGAAACGGTGTTGGGCGTGGATGTCACCGCCACGCTGGCTGGCGTGCCGAGGACCGCCGGTGTGTACGTGCCGGAGACCGTGAAGTAGACGATGTTGTCCACCACGCGAAGCACGGCAGGTTGGTTGTTCAGCATGCTGAGCTTCGGGCTGGACAGCACACGGGTTCGACCGAAGGACTCCAGCAAACGCAGCGCCGCGGTCAGATCGAAGCGGCCGCCGCCCAGGCCCTGCTTGGCGCCGGTGAGTGACAGCAGACTGGGAAACACGCCGCCGATGGGTACCCCCGAAGGCAGCACGCCACCTTGCGGCCCAAGCTGGAGGTTCAGGTTGCCTGACTGGCTGAGAAGACCCCAGTTGATGCCTTGCTGATACTCGTCGGCCAGGTCCACCTCGATGATCGTGCCTTCGATCAACACCTGGCGGCGAACGCTGGTCATCGCCTTGTCGATGAACTCGCGCACCTTCTGATGCTGCTTCATGGTCGCCCGCACCGAGACGACACCGGCCTCGGGGTTGGCGATGACCGAAGCCGCCTCGCGAAAGGTGACCTGTTGAGCGGCAGCTGCTGCACCGGCTGCGGCGCCACTTCCCGCGACGGCCTTCAGCCCGCCCGGCAGGGCTGGAGACTGGGTGCCGGCCGTGGTGCCCGGCACGGCTGGCGCGGCGACCGCCTTGGCAGCGCCTGTGGATTCACTGTCGGTACCGGGCAGGATCTTGTCGGTCTCACGCAGCAGGTCGCGCAGATTGCCCACCAGGGTTTGCCAGAAGCTGTTGTTGCCCGTGTTGGTCAACCCGGTCGACGACGAATTGCCGCTACCAGACCCACCGGATCCACCACCCGATCCGCCACCGGACGCGATGGCGGTCGAACTGGTCAACGCACCCTGCGAGCTGCGAGCCACATTCAGGTAATCCACCCGGTAGTGCCGCAGGAAGGGGCTGTCGGGCATCACCGTCAGGTTGCTGCCGTCGATCTCGTAGCGCATGTCGGCCTGGCGGCTGACGCGATCCAGGATCTCGGTCAAGGTCTGATCCAACGCACTCATCGTCACCATCCCGGTGACGCCCGGGTGGACGTCGATGTTGAGCTTGGCGTCGCGCGCAATGACAAACAGGATGTCCTGAACGGGCATCTTGCTCACCACCACGCTGTAGCGCTCCACCTTCGCCGCAGGCATGGCACTCGGCGTTGGCGGCAGCGGCACCGCCTGCGCCAACGGCGGTGGTTCGCCTCGCACAGGTGGATCGGCCTTGAGGTGGTGGCTGGAAAGCGGCAGTGGGGGCGCACCGGCACAGGCCGCCAACAGCGCGCAGAGCGCCGGCAGCACGAGTTGGCATGCCCTTGCACACGCAGGTTGACCGAGTTCAGCGGGTAGTTTCATTTGCATGGCCTGGGTTGGTCCGTGTGTCGGTAGCGCTTTCAAGCACCGATGGCCAGGACGCGCGGCGCGTTGGCCTGGAGGGCATCGGGAAGTGCTGCCTGGGCTTGCAAGGCAGCGGCACGTGTCGAAAAGTGGCCGAGGCGAACGACCCAGGGGGCCGGCGTCTGGCCACCCTTTGATCGAGCCACGAAGAGATCTGCAGGCGTGCCGTCGCGGAACAGGTCCGCGATGCGCCGTTTCTCCAGAACGGCCGCTTGTTCGTCGGCCAGGCTGGCCAGTTGCAAGGTGTAGTAGCGGCCCTCGGCGGTGGCTGCGCCCGCTGCCGTCGGTGCATTGGCCAGCAGAGCCGCCGGATCGGCGGGAAGCCGCGGACCAGCGGCGCCGGACTTCGCCGACAGGTGGTCAGGCCGGCCAGGCAGGGCGTCGCCGATGGCGACACGGCCCGCCAGGCCGGCGGCTCCCAGCAACAGCGCGAGCAGCAGCCACCGTGCAATGGCCGTCTGGGGTGCCGCGAGGCTGGGCCATCGGGTCCAGGCTGGCGGTGGCGCCAAATTCCGCAGTGCCCGTCGCACGTGCGACACCTCCACGCATCGAGCGCCTTCGCCATACGCGGCCAGCATCGCCTTGTCGGCCAGGATGCTCAGGGCGCGAAGGCAACCCCGCGAACCCTTGGCGATGGCGCGCACTGCCCCAGGCTTGAGGATCATGTCACCCTGCCAGCCCGCACACCGCAATCGGTGCTCCAGGTAGGCGCGAGCCCCGCTGCTGCTCAGCGGCTGTAGATGAAAGTACTCGGCCACCCGGTCACGCACCTGGCGCAACTCGGGACGCCGCAGCAGCGTCTTCAACTCGGTCTGGCCGAACAGCACGATCTGAACCAGCTTTTGCTGTTCGGTCTCGATGTTGGACAGCATTCGCAGCGCATCCAGCGCAGCGGGCTGCATGGTGTGCGCCTCATCGGCCAGGATGGTCAGGCGCCTCCCCGTGGCGGCGCGCGACATCAACGCCCGTTGCAGCGCCAACGTGGCGGCGTCTACACCGCCTTCCTCTGTGGAATAGGCGATGCCCAGGTCCGCCGCGATGGCGACCATCAAGGATTCGCGCCCCAGTGACGAGTCCGGCAGGAAAGCCACATCGAACCCCTGTTGACGCAGCCGCTGCGACAACATCCTGCAGAGCATGGTCTTGCCGGTGCCGACCTCGCCCAGCACCACCACCATCCCGGCTTCGTGCAGAACAGCATGATGCAAGGATTCGAATACGGCACCGCGCTGTTCCCCGGCGAAGAAGAACGCCGAATCCGGCACGATCGCAAAGGGCTTGCGTACGAGATTGAAGCGCTTCAGGTAGAGACTGGTCATGGCATTCCTTGGAAGCAGGCGCAGTCGCGAGCCGACTGACGTCACTTTTGAGGGATGGTCGACCAACTTCGATCGGCGCAAAGCCGGGAAGAGCGCGCGAATGGGGGGCCAAATCGACCCCGGCGGCGGGGGCTCGAGTGTTCGGCGGCCCGCACCGCGATGCGTTCGCTGCCGAAGCTCACCACCTGGCCTGCCCTGATCTTGCAGGTCTTGCGGGTCTCGACCTGGCCGTCCACTCGCACCTGGCCGTCGCTGATCAACATGCGTGCCGAGCCGCCGCTGGGGGCGAGGCCGGTGGCCTTGAGCAGGGCGTCGAGCGGGATGAAATCGCCGCGCAGCGGGAAGTCCACAGGTGAGGTCATGGCCCCGATTGTCGCAGCGCATCCCCAACACACGGGTTGACTTCCGTGCCTGGCAGCGGCAAAGTCGCGACCAGTTTCAACCCACCCACGAAGGAGCGAGCCATGGATACCTGCACCAACGCCCTCTCGTCGGGTCGCCTGAACGCCGCCACGCTGCGCTGACGGTCCTGTCCCAGGCCCGAAGCCGGCACCGGCTTCCGGGCGATCCGCACCCCACCTCTCGTTGTGCACCCGCCTTGCCGGGTTCGCTGCCGCATGCGCCTGCGTGGTGCGTGCCACTTCCGTCCTTGCGGATCACGGAAACCTCTTCATCATGTTCGACTCGATTGATTTCGAATCCCTTCGCGGCATCGGCCTGACCCAGGCGCTGGTGGCGCAAATGTTCAACCTCGCCACCGAGCCCGGTGACCGCCTGATGCGGATCACCGAGGTCCAGCGTGACCGCCTGAGTCTGCACGACGGCCAGGCCGAGCACAGCGCGCAGGTCTGGCCCACGCTGCGTCTGGGCCTGCAGATGCAGGGCGAGTCGCTGGTTGTCGGCGATTGGGTGGCGGCGCGCGATGCCGGCGACAGTTGCTGGGCCGCGGCGCGCGTGCCGCCGACCAACCGGCTGGTGCGGCGCGA
>CAYJEC010000164.1:0-7097 GCA_964369025.1 uncultured Ideonella sp.
CTGCGTCTTCCACATGTCGGTGTGGATCTGCGAGCCGTGGGTGAAGGGGTTGATGCCCAGGTCCATCGCTTCAGGGTTGTGGTGGACCAGCAGGTCCATGCCCAACTCCTTGGCCATGCGGTCGCGCATTTCGTACATCGCGCGGAACTTCCAGGTGGTGTCCACATGGAGCAGCGGGAAGGGCGGCGGCGAAGGGAAGAATGCCTTCTTGGCGAGGTGCAGCATGACAGCCGAATCCTTGCCGATCGAGTACAGCATGACGGGGTTGTCGGCTTCGGCGACGACCTCGCGCATGATGTGAATGCTCTCGGCCTCCAGGCGCTGCAGGTGGGTCAGGTTCATGGGTATGGCGTCCGTTGAATCAGGCGGATGGGAGTGGAAAGGGGCCGAGCCTTCGGCGGTCGGGGCGATGATCGCAGCCGATGCGGGTTTCTCCGCTATCGGTTCGAGGGAAAGCGTGATGGATGTGGGTGCCTGCGCAATTTCCGCACCAGGCGGCGGCGCGAATTCGCTCAGCAGGCGCACGGGATCGCCCATCGGCAGTGTTTCGGCACGGCGTCGGGCTTGCGGTGCGACCGGGCATGGCAGGAGTTGCAGGCTCGCTTGTCCGGCAAGCCACCGCTGCACGGCGGGAACGCGCCGGAAGTCGGGGCCGTGCAGGAACACCTGCCAAGGCCCGGGGCCGCTGCGCAGCATGCGGCTCAGAAAATCGACATGGCAGTCGGCGGTGGACAGTGAGGGCACCGCCAACCAGGCGAGGCTGCCGCGCGGTGTGCTGGCCACCAACAGGCCGCCAGGCCCCTGCAAATCCGGGTGCGCGAGGCTTCCTGCCCAGGCAACCTGGCTGCCGGCATCGCGCGCTTCCAGCACTGCAGGCGCCCAGTGTTCGCGCAGCCAAATCCGTGTGGGCGCCGCGGTCTGGCTGCGGAGCGGGGCCAGTGCGAGGCCCCAGCGCTCCAGCAGTCGAGAGACCGCTCGTGGCCCCAGAGGCACGCCGAAGTGGCGCACCGACAACAAGCGCACGGACTCGCCTGTCCACCAAGGGTCGGTGAGGCCGAACCGCTCGGGCGGCCCGCTGAGCACCGTTCGGCGCAACGCATGTTCCTGGACTGCGCTCAGCACGCGGCCGCCGCCGCGCGGCCGGCCACGCGCCGCCACGTCGATCGCCGCCCAGCCGCCAGCCTCGAAGGCTCGCGCGGCCCGGATGATCGTTGGCACGCTCAGGCCAGTCGCTTCCCTGATCTGCGTCAGGCTCTGACCGTCGATACGCAACTGAACGGCCCGCCGACGGCGGGCATTCAGGGCAGCGATATCGAGGGAAGAGCGCGTCACAAATCACGGTCATAAAATGTTTTAGGGGGCTTGATTGTGGCACGGTGCGGGCACAATGGCGCATCCCTCATATCGAAATGTGATTTATGACCTCAACTTTTGCCGACGCTGGTTTGATGCTGGAACGCCTGACGCCGCTGATCCGCGACGCTGGCCGGGTCATCATGGACATCTACGCGACCGACTTCGACGTCACCCAGAAAGGCGATGACTCGCCGGTGACCCAGGCGGATCAGAAGGCCGAGGCGGTTATCCTGGCGGGCTTGTCGCAGATCGCTCCGGGCATCCCGGTGGTGGCCGAAGAGGCCGTGGCGGCGGGGCACATTCCCGATGTGAGCGACCGCTTCTTTCTGGTGGATCCGCTTGACGGCACCAAGGAGTTCATCAGCCGCAACGGTGAGTTCACCGTCAATATCGCTCTGATCGAACACGGCCGCCCGGTTTTGGGCCTGGTCTACGCCCCGGCCATCGGCCGGCTGTTCTCCGGCGCTGCCGGCCTGGGTGCCTGGCTGGAGGAGGAGGGCCAGCCGAAGCGGGAGATCCATTGCCGTGCTGTCCCGGCCGATGGCTTGACGGTGGTCGCCAGCCGCTCGCACGGCGACGAGACCGCGCTCGACGCCTTTCTGAACGGCCGCAAGGTGGCTTCGCGCACCAATGCCGGTTCTTCGCTGAAGTTGTGCCTTGTGGCCGCAGGCGAAGCCGATATCTATCCGCGCCTGGGTCGGACCATGGAATGGGACATTGCCGCCGGTGACGCCGTGTTGCGCGCTGCTGGTGGCCGCGTGACCGTGGTAGCCGACGGCGCGGACCTGCGCTACGGCAAGCCCGGCTTCGACAACCCGCACTTCGCCGCCAGCGGGCTCTGAGCCTTCGTGCCGCGACCGTGGTCGCCAAGCCCGTGACTGATCCGCTGGCTGGGTGCACCGGCGCGGTCCTGCATGGGCCTGGGGTGGCGGCGGTTGCCACGTTGCCGGCCTTGTTGCCGGAGTTGCGGCTGCTGCGCCCCCGCGATGCGGCCGACTCCCGTGCCGATGTGGTGCTGGCCTGGGGCCGCAAGCCGAGCGCGTTGCGCGCCGAAGCCTGGGCCCGGTCCCAGGGGCTGCCGATTCGGTGGCTGGAAGATGGGTTCCTGCGCTCGGTGGGCCTGGGGCCCGACGAGCCGCCGTTGTCCATCGTCGTCGACGACGAGGGCATTTACTACGACGCCTCGGGGCCGTCGCGTCTGGAAAGCCTGGTTCTCGCTGGCGTGGGCGCTGCCGGCCAAGGCCGGGCGGAAGCCCTGGTCGCTCAATGGCGCGAGGCGCGCGCCTCCAAGTACAACCAGGCGCGTGAAATCCCGGGCTTGGTGCGCGACGGTGATGTGCTGGTGGTGGACCAGACCTTTGGCGACGCCTCGATTGCGTTCGGCGCCGCCAGCCCCGCCAGCTTCACACGCATGCTGGAAGCCGCTCTGGACGAGCATCCCGCCGCCCGCATCCTGCTCAAGGTGCACCCGGACGTGCTGGCCGGCCGCAAGCGTGGCCACTTCGCAGGGCTGCCGCCCGGCGCTGCCGCCAGGGTGCTGATGGTTGCTAGCCCGGCTCACCCACCAGGGCTGCTGGCGCGCGCTGCAGCCGTGTACACCGTGACTTCCCAGATGGGTTTGGCGGCCGTGGTGGGGGGCCGGCCCGTGCGGTGCTTCGGCAGGCCGTTCTTGCCGGGGTGGGGATTGCGCCGGGACGACCGGGGCGCGCCGGCGCGCCGGGCGGCGTCGACCTTGCACGGTTTGGTCCATGCGGCGTTGATCGGGTACCCGCGATACATCGACCCGGAGACCCGCGAACGTTGCGAAGTCGAGCGCCTGCTCGATTGGGTCGGCCTGCAGAGGCGCCAACGTGAACGCTTTCCCGCGCGGATGGTGGCGGTCGGCTTCTCGCGCTGGAAGCGGCCCATCGCGCGGGCCTTTTTCGCGGGCAGCGAACTGAAGTTCCAGGGGCCACGCCAACCCGTGCCTGACGGCACCGGCTTGGTGCTGTGGGGGCGCCGGCCACTGCCTGCGGGTGCACGTGGCGTGGTCGCCGAGCGCCTGGTGCGCCTGGAAGACGGCTTTCTGCGATCAGTCGGCCTGGGGGCCGATCTCGTGCGGCCACTGTCCTGGGTCATGGAGCGGCGTGGCATGTACTACGACGCGGGTGCGCCGTCCGATCTGGAGGTACTGCTTTCCGGCACCGAATTTGCCGCGGGTGACCTGACCCGCGCCCGGGCCTTGCGAGACCGGATCCTGGCGCTGGGGCTGACCAAGTACAACGTGGGCCAACATTCCTGGCGCCGTCCAGAGACGACCCGTACCGTGTCCTTGGTGGTGGGCCAGGTCGAGGGCGACGCCTCCATCAAGCTCGGCGCCCCCGACATTTGCACAAACATGGGTTTGTTGCGCGCTGTCCGTGCACTGCGCCCCGATGGGTACCTGGTCTACAAACCGCACCCGGATGTCGTGGCCCAGTTGCGGGAGGCCGGACGGGACGAGGGCGGAGCCCTCCGCTGGTGCGACGAGATCGTCATCGATGCGCCAATGGATCAGGTATTGCATGCTGTCGACGAGGTGCATGTGCTTACTTCGTTGGCGGGCTTCGAGGCGCTGCTGCGGGGCAAGTCGGTGGTGTGCTGGGGTCAACCGTTCTACGCCGGCTGGGGCCTGACCGATGACCGGGTCCCGCTGGCACGCCGGCAACGGCGTTTATCGCTCGACGAACTGGTGGCCGGCGTTCTCTTGCACTACCCGACGTATGTCAGCCGGGTGACCGGGCACTTCACCACGCCTGAACGGGCGCTGACCGAGTTGCAGGCCTGGCGCCACGAAAGCACTGCCGGCTCCACGGTGTCCTTGGCGCGCCGTACCTGGCGCTGGGCGCTGCGATGGGGTGTCCACATGCGGCGGCGCTTCACTGGAGAGGCCGGCTGACACCATCAAAGAGACCACAAATGTCTCAAGGTGTTGCTGCGGGCGCCGATTCAATCAACAACCGTCAACTCCAGGCCAAGTGCCACGTATTCGTGGGATCGTTCACGGGCGGTCTGCCGCATAGAGTGTCACAGTGACGCATCACACTGAACGATGCGCCTGATTGCGGGAACGCAGGTTGCTTAGACAAGCGGCCTACCGAGAGAACCCGATGCTTGTTGCCAAGAGATGTTACCGGTTGCAAGTCGGAAACCCACCATTCCATGATTCCCACCTCCCTTGATCGCCTACTTTGCCAGCGTCGCACGTTGATGCTGCAAGGGCCGATGGGGCCGTTCTTCCAACGGCTTGCGGGAACATTGCGCGCGCACGGCCAGCAGGTGTGGAAGGTCAATTTCAACGCAGGTGACGACTGGTTTTTCGACGACGAACAAGTGATCCGCTTCCAGGACCCGCTGGAACAGTGGCCGGCGCGCTTGCGGCGCCTGGTCACCGAGTTGCGCATCGATGCGCTGGTTCTTTTCGGTCAGTCGCGGCACATGCACCAGGCTGCGATTCGCGAGGCCAAATCGCTCGACGTGCAGGTGTTCGTGTTCGAGGAGGGCTATGTCCGCCCCGATTACGTGACGTTGGAGGTCGGTGGCGTCAACGCCGAGTCTCCGCTGCCGCGTGATCCTGCGTTCTATCGGGATCTGAATGCCGAGCCGCTGCCCCCGCCGCAGCCTACCGGCCAGCGCTTCGGTGCCGTGGCTGCCGCCGCCATCACCTATTCGCTGGCACGCAGCTTCGGGCACCACCGCTACCCTCACTACCGTCACCACCGCTCGATCGCGCCGATCAAGCAGGGTCTCAAGTGGGCCAATGGGGCCTGGCGCAAGTGGTGGTACCGGTTGACCGAAAGGCGCATGCAGGACTTTCTCGGTGCGCCTGCGCAGCACAAACGCTTCTTCCTGGTGCCCCTGCAGGTTTACAACGACAGCCAGATTCGCCGCCATTCGCCCTTCAAGGATGTGCCAGCCTTCATCCGCGAGGTGATGGCGTCGTTTGCCCAGCACGCAGAGACCGACAAACTGCTGGTGTTCAAGCATCACCCGCTGGACCGGCCTTACAACGACTACGCCAGCCTGATCGCCCGGGCCGCCCGATCACTGGGCATCGCCGACCGGGTGCACTACATCCACGACCAGCATCTGCCGACCATGCTCAAACATGCGGCGGGGGTGGTCACTGTCAACAGCACCACTGGCCTGCAGTCGCTCTACCACAGCACCCCGGTGATTCCGCTGGGCGAGTGCATGTATGCGATCGAGGGGCTGGTGCACCCTGGCCCGCTCGAATCCTTCTGGCGCAACCCCGGCCCGGTGGACGCCGAGTTGTTCCACAACTTCCGCACCTACCTCGTGCGTGACTCCCAGCTCAACGCCAGCTTCTACGGCGCCGCGCCGGGGCTGCCGTCGATCACCGAGACCAAGCGCCGCCGTGCTTCGGCGGCGGAGAGCCCGAGCGCATTGCCCCAGGCGGCGACCTGGTCGGCTCCCACACGCCCCACGTTGAAGTAGGCCGCCTCGGGGTGGGCCAGGTAGAAGCCGCTGACACTGGCGGCAGGCGTCATGGCCAGGCTCTCCGTGAGTGCCATGCCAATCTCGTCGCAGGCCAGAACCCGAAACATGTCAGCCTTGACGCCATGGTCCGGGCACGCCGGGTAGCCCGGGGCTGGCCGGATGCCGCGGTACTTCTCGGCAATCAGTTCCTCGGAACTCAGCCGCTCATCCGCAGCGTAGGCCCAGAACTCGGTGCGCACCCGCTGGTGCAGCCGCTCCGCAAAGGCCTCTGCCAGCCGGTCGGCCAACGCCTTGAGCATGATGCCGTTGTAGTCGTCGTGGGCGGCCTCGAACTGCGCGGCCTTCTTGTCGGCGCCAACGCCGGCGGTGACGGCAAACAGGCCGATGTAGTCCGGCTGCCTGCCCTTGGGCGCGATGTAGTCGGCCAGTGAGCGGTTCGGCCGCTGGATCTTCTCGCCACTCGGGCCGTCGAACACTGGCCGCACACTCTGCATGCGAAGCGGCGCCCATCTCAGCAGCACCTTGCTGCGCGACTCGTCCTCGTAGACCTCGATCACGTCGTCGTCCACCGTATTGGCCGGGTAGAGCCCCATCACGCCGTGGGCCTGCAGCCAGCGGCCCTCGATGATCTTCTTCAACAACGCCTGGCCGTCAGCCAGCACCTTGCGGGCCGAGTCGCCGACCACGGCGTCTTGCAGGATGGCCGGGTAGGGGCCGGCAAGGTCCCAGGTCTGGAAGAACGGTGCCCAGTCGATGCTGGCGGCCAGTTCGGCCAGGTCGTACTGGCGGAACAGGCGCCGGCCAAGGAAGCGCGGCTTCACGGGGGCGGCCGACCAGTCGAGCGGGGTCTTGTTGGCGCGGGCCTCGGCCAGCGTGACCAGCGGTGTGGCCTTCTTGCCGGCGTGCAGCGTGCGCACGCGGTCGTAGTCGGCCTTCAGCTCGTCGATGTAGGCCGCAGCGCGGTCGTCCGATAGCAGCTCCGAGCACACGCCCACCGCGCGCGAGGCATCCGGCACGTAGACCACCGGGCCCTCGTAGTGGGGCGAAATCTTCACCGCAGTGTGCACACGGCTGGTGGTGGCGCCGCCGATCAGCAGCGGCAGCTTCTTCTCGCGGAACCAGGGGTCGCGCTGCATTTCCGCGGCCACGTGCTGCATCTCCTCCAGGCTGGGCGTGATCAGGCCTGAGAGGCCAATCAAGTCGGCGCCTTCGGTGCGCGCCTTCTCGAGGATGTCCTGGCAGGGAACCATCACCCCCATGTT
>CAYJEC010000165.1:0-7091 GCA_964369025.1 uncultured Ideonella sp.
CGTGGCGCTCGGCGTCGAAGACCTCCAGGCCGTCGATCTTCTCGGACACGCCGGCGAACTTGATCGGCGCGCCGGTGATCTGCCGCACCGACATCGCCGCGCCGCCGCGCGAATCACCATCGAGTTTGGTCAGCACGATGCCGGTGAGCGGCAGGGCCTCCTTGAAGGCCTTGGCGGTGTTGATGGCATCCTGGCCCTGCATCGCGTCGACGACGAACAGTGTCTCGACCGGGTTCAGCACCGCGTGCAGGTCGCGGATCTCGGCCATCAACGCTTCGTCGATGGCCAGGCGGCCGGCGGTGTCGACCAGCAGCACATCGAAGTAGTGCTTCTTCGCGTAGTCGATGGCGGCCAGGGCGATATCGTGGGGCTTCTGGTTCGCCTCAGAGGGGAACCACTCGGCGCCGGCCTGCCTCGTGACCGTTTTCAGCTGTTCGATGGCCGCCGGGCGGTAGACGTCAGCCGAGACGGTAAGCACCTTCTTCTTGCGCTTCTCGATCAGGTGCTTCGCGAGCTTGGCGGTGGTGGTGGTCTTGCCCGCACCCTGCAGGCCGGCCATCAGGATCACGGCGGGCGGCTGGGCGGCCAGGTTGATGTCGGCGACTCCCTCGCCCATGGTGGCGGCGAGTTCCTTGTGGACCACGCTCACCAGCACCTGGCCCGGGTTCAAGGAGCCGATGACCTCCTGGCCCAAGGCCTTGTCCTTGACCCTGGCGATGAAGTCGCGCACGACGGGCAGGGCCACGTCCGCTTCCAGCAAAGCCATGCGAACCTCGCGCAGCATCTCCTGCACGTTGGTTTCGGTGATGCGCGCCTGGCCGCGCATGGTCTTGACCAGGCGCGACAGGCGGTCGGGGAGATTGGTGGCCATCGGTGGTGGGCCCGCGAGGGAAGGCACGTGTGTGCCAGCAGGCGCGCCGGTAAACTGTGCGAATGATTTTATCCGCTGACCCCGCGTTGCTGGGCGCCGGGCTGGCCCTGCTGGCCTATTTGGGGGCGATGCTGCCCGCCGCACCCGAAAGGCGCTGGCCGCTGCAACTGCTGTTCACGGCCTGGGTGCTCCATGCGATGGTGCTGTTGGCGGGGGCGGGAACCTGGGCATCGGAGGCGGACGGGTTGCGGCTCGGCTTCGCTCCAGCGCTGTCCTTTACGGTCTGGCTGGTGCTGGCGGTGCATGGGGTCGAGAGCCGTTTCGTACCGATGCCCAACGTCCGCCGGGCGCTGGCACTGGCCGGCTCGCTGGCGGTGGTCCTGGCCTGGGCGTTCCCGGGCGAGGTCCGTGCGGTGGCGCATTCGCGCTGGGCCCCCATGCACTGGGTGCTGGGCCTCACGTCCTATGGCTTGTTCGGTGCTGCGGTGCTGCACGCGGTGCTTCTGGACACCGCGGACAGCCGCTTGCGCAACAAGTCTGTCGGGCCGGGCCACTCGCCGGGCATCCCGTTGATGAAACTGGAGCGCCTGACCTTCAGGTTCGTCGAGGCCGGCTTTGTCGTGTTGACGCTGGCACTGTGGCTGGGTTTGCAATCCGAATCGGCTTGGCAGTGGGACCGCAAGAGTCTGCTGTCGGTGCTGGGCTGGGCCACTTTCGCAGCGCTGATCGTCGGGCGCATGTGGCGTGGCTGGCGCGGCCGGCAGGCCACCCGCTGGCTGTATGCCGGCTCGGTGCTGTTGCTCCTGGCCTATGCCGGCACGCGTTTTGTCTACGAAGTCATTCTCCAGCGGCCACCGGCCTGACAACACTATGGTCAAGATCGTTCTCACGCTCGTCATCGTGGTGCTGGCACTGATGTACTGGTTCGGCAAGGGGCGGCGCAGTGGCACTGGCTCCCGCCAGGCCGCGGCGCCAACCGCCCAGGCCATGGTGGCCTGTGCCCATTGCGGCCTGAACCTGCCGCAGCCCGAGGCGGTGGAGGGCGAAGGCGGCCGACACTACTGCAGTGCGGAGCATCGCCGGATCGGGCCAGGGGCCGGGGCCGGTGGATGAACTGGTTCGGCCGGGGCGCTGGCCGCGTGCCGGAGGGCACGGCAAACACAACGTCGCCGTCGGGTAGCGACTCCTGGCTGGACGCATTGGGTTTCGGTGAAGCCGTCCGTGCCGGTGGCGACGGAAATTCCACACTCGACCCGCGCTGGGTCGAATCCGAGCAGGGCCTGGCGGACAGCAGTTTCCTGTCCCGCCAGGCGCGGCGCATGGTCAGCGCTGACCAGAGTGCGCACCGGCGGGTTTATGCCACCTACCTGACCGCCCGCGCCGTCCTCGGCGTGGTGCTGGCTTTGTCGCAGGGAGTGATTGACCTGCTCGGAGGTATCGACCCGGGTTGGCTTCTGGTGATCAGCGGCGCCTACGCCGTTCAGGCTTTGTTCGCCCAGCTCTGGCCGGAGGCCGGCTACCCTGACTCACGCCGCCGCTGGCGGTGGTGGGGGACCGTCGGCGTGGACGTGCTGGCCTTTGGCGCCATGCACTGGCTGGAACCGGTTGCCACTCTCAACCATGCCGCGCTGCTGGTGCTCCCGGTGATGATGGCCAGTGTGCTGGGCGCCCGTCTCCCAGCACTCGCCACGGCATCGGCAGTCAGCCTGCTGTTGCTGGCCACGGCCTGGCGCCGCTCGATGGCGGGCGGTGACATCACGGCGCTGATTTCGCAGGCCGGCCTGGCCGGCGTCGGCATGTTTGTGATCGTGCTGGTGGCCGGCCAGATGGCCAGCCGCCTGGCCCGCGAAGAACGAACAGCCCGCGGCAGCCTGGAACTCGCGCGCCAGCAGGCGGAGTTGAATCGGCTCGTCATTGACGAGATGAGCGATGGCGTGCTGGTGGTCGATCGGCGCGGGCGGGTGCGAGCCGCCAATCCCGCCGCGCGGGCCTTGCTGGCCGATAGCGGGGCCTGCCCCCCGGCGCCGTTTTCGCTGGGGAGCCAGCCGGGTTGGGGTCACCTGTTGAAGGCGATCGAAGGGGCGTTCGAGTCGGGCCTGTGGCCGGCCACAGGCATGGACCTGACCTTGGCCTACACGGGTGAGACGCCGCGCTCGGTGCGTGTTCGTGCCCGCTTCACGCGGGGTGCACGCCTGAACCTGCGCACGGGGGATGACCGCGCCGATGAAGTGCTGGGCGTGCTGTTCATGGAGGAACTGCGCAAGGTGCTTGCGCGCCAGCGCGAGGAACGGCTGGCGGCCATGGGCCGAATCTCTGCCGGCATTGCACACGAGATCCGCAACCCGCTGGCGGCTGTCTCGCAGGCCAACGCACTGCTCCAGGAAGACCTCCTGCGGCCGGATCAGCAACGACTGGTGCGCATCGTGGCAGACAACGTTGAACGGCTTCGACGCATCGTCGAGGATGTGATGGAGGCGGCCCCTGGCGGCCTGTCCCCCTCGCGCACCATCGACGCCACAGCGGAGGTGGCCGCCATCTGCGCCGAATGGGCGCGCACCGTGGGCCTGGCGTTGGGCAGCGAAAGCCGGTTGCGGGTCAGTCTGCCCAAGGAACCGGTCGGTGCGGTGTTCGACCCGGATCACCTGCGCCGCGTGTTGGTCAACCTGCTCGAGAACGCCGCTCGCCACTCTACCGACCAGCCAGGTGCGATGCTGGTGCAGCTGGAAGCCTTGGACGCACCGCTGATCCGCCTGGCGGTGGCCAGCGACGGTGAACCGATACCGGCCGAGGTCGAGGCGCATCTGTTCGAGCCTTTCCACTCGACCCGTAGTCGAGGCACCGGCCTGGGCTTGTACATTTGCCGAGAGTTGTGCGAGAGGCACGGTGCGAGCATCGACTACCTGAGGCGGCCGAGCGAGCGCCACGCCAACCTGTTCCAGGTGGTCATGCGGCGCGATGCCGTAGCGACCGAAGGGCGCCTTCACCTATGACCGAATCTTTTCAATCCGGTGGCGTGCTGGTCGTCGACGACGAGCCGGATCTGCTGACGCTGTACGAATTGACGCTGCTGCGAGAAGGCCACGAGGTCGAGACGGCCGCCAGCGTGGCCGACGCCTGGGCCCTGCTCCAGCAACGGGTCTACCGCCTGGTCATCACCGACATGCGCCTGCCGGACGGCTCTGGACTGGAACTGATGCACCGGCTGGAGGTGGCTCGTCGGCCCGAGAAAATCATCGTCATCACGGCCTATGGATCGGCCGAGAACGCGGTCGAGGCGCTGAAGGCCGGGGCCTTTGACTACCTGACCAAGCCGGTCGACCTGCGGCAGTTTCGCGCGGTCGTGGCCGGTGCGCTCGGGCGAGTTGCATCGTCGGCCGCGCCGGCCCTGGCCAGCCCTTCGAGGAGCGCGCCGCTGACGCGCCTGGTTGGCGGCTCCGAATCCATGCGGCAGGTGCGCGAACTGATCGAGAAGGTTGCCCGCAGCATGGCGCCAGCGCTGGTGCAGGGTGAGTCTGGTACCGGCAAGGAACTGGTGGCGCGCGCCATCCACGAGGTCAGCGCCCGCGCCGGACAGCCCTTCGTGGCGGTCAACTGCGGGGCCATCCCTGAGAACCTTCTGGAGGCAGAGTTCTTCGGTTACCGCAAGGGAGCGTTCACCGGCGCAGTCGAAGATCGGGCTGGCTTCTTCCAGGCAGCCAACGGGGGCACCTTGTTCCTCGACGAGATCGGCGACCTGCCGCTGGCCATGCAGAGCAAGCTGCTGCGGGCGATCCAGGAGCGCGCCGTGCGCGCGGTCGGCGCGGTGGCGGAGGTGGCGCTCAACGTCCGCATCGTCAGCGCCACCCACAAGGATCTGGTCGCCGAGGTGGCCGCCGGCCGCTTCAGGCAGGACCTGTATTACCGGCTCAACGTCATCTGCATTGCGGTTCCGCCACTGCGCGAGCGGCGCGATGACCTCGAGGCCCTGTGCCTCGCGCTGCTGGAGCGCATCGCGCGCGATGCGGGCGTCAGCCCAGCACCGCGCCTGTCGATGGCCGCCTTCGATCGCCTGACGCGCTATGCGTTTCCGGGCAATGTGCGTGAGTTGGAGAATCTGCTGCATCGCTCAGTGGCCCTGGCCTCCAGTGACCTGATTGCCCCGGAGGACCTGGGTCTTCCCGAGGTGCTTTTGCACGACAACCCGCCCGACAGCGAACATGGTGCGCTGGCCAACCTGCCGCTGCCGGCGCCGCTTCCTGGCGAGGCAACCTTGCCCGCTGACCTTGCCAGCCACCTCGACGACGTCGAGCGAGCCATCCTGGTTCGCGCGCTGGAGCAGCACGGCTTCAACCGCACGGCGGCGGGCGCGCGTTTGGGGCTGTCATTGCGCCAGATGCGCTACCGCATGGCGCGCCTGGGCATCACTGAAGGCGGAGCGGGCGGCGACGGATGAAGCGCTGGCATGACGGGTGGTGGGCACTGGCGAGGGCCGTGCCGTCGCCGAATTTCGGCGATCGGCCCTCCGGCACTTCGGTGAACTTGGTGGTGATTCACTCGATCAGCCTGCCGCCGGGCCACTACGGCGGCGACGATGTCGAGCGTTTGTTCACGAACCAGTTGGACAACGGTGCACACCCGTACTTTGCGTCGCTGCAGGGACTTCGGGTCTCCGCGCACTTCTTCATCCGGCGCGCCGGGACGATCCTGCAGTTCGTGTCCTGTGATCAGCGGGCCTGGCACGCGGGCGTGTCGAGTTGGCGCGGGCGGGACAACTGCAACGACTACTCGGTGGGCATCGAACTGGAGGGCCTGGAGGGCGAGGCCTTCGAGCCTGCGCAGTACGAGCAGCTTGCCACGCTCCTGCGGGCGATCGCGCGCCGCCATCCCGGGGTGTCGTTGGCTGGCCACGAGCATGTGGCCCCTGGCCGCAAGGGCGACCCCGGCGCGGGCTTCGACTGGCCACACCTCGCGGCGCGTCTGCGCTGGAGCGCGGGCCGCCTGCCCGACATCTCACGATGACCGGCTGATGCGCTCTGGCGGCCAGTTTCGGCCTGCCAGGGCGCATGAATCCGTGATCCGTCACAAGCGGCGTCGGTGCCATGCGGTCTGGCGCTCTGACGGCCCTGCACTGGGGTGCCTTGCGCCGGCAGCAGGAGCATGCCGACGCTTTGTGTCAAGAGGGTGAATCACACTACGGGTAGTGCTTGAAGGGCGCTTGACCCCCAGATATAGTGTCCTTTCGTGCTAATCTCCAGGCACTCCCAAACGCCCATGTCTGCATTGCCCGGCTTGTTCCTCGCTCCCGCCAAGCCCCACGCCAAGGCATTGCTGGACACGTTGCGGCGCATCGCGACGACGGGCCGGAGCCCACTGCCTCGACGACGACCCGAGCCCTGAGCTTACGGGCAGCGCAGTGCGCCGTTGGCGCGACAGATCAACGACGACAACCAATCCAGAGAGGGGAATCCATGCAAGCCCTTGCATCCAGCAGCATCGAATCCGCCGCCACGTCGCGGCTGGCCATCACGCCGACAGCGCCCGCCGCCGCAAGTGCCTATCAGGGCTACCAGACCATTCGTCGCAATGGCGCGGTCGTGGCTTTCGAGCCCAACAAGATCGCTGTGGCGCTGATGAAAGCCTTCCTGGCGGTGCATGGCACGCAAGGTGCCGCCTCGGCCAGCGTACGTGAGACGGTCGACGAATTGACTGAAACGGTGGTCCGTGCGCTGTTGCGCTCGCGCCCCGGCGGCGGCACCTTTCACATCGAGGATGTGCAGGATCAGGTCGAACTGGGCTTGATGCGTGGGGGCCATCACGAAGTGGCGCGCGCCTATGTGCTGTACCGCGAGCGCCGGGCGCAGGAACGTGCCCGCCAGGCACCACCGGCCAGCGTGCTGCCGGCCTCCGGCCTTCATGTGATCGACAACGGCCTGCGTGTGCCGCTCGATGAGGCGCGGCTTCAGGCGCTGGTCGAGTCGGCGTGTGCCGGCCTGGGCGAGGACGTCCGACCCGACCCCATCCTGGCCGAAACCCGCCGGAACTTGTACGACGGGGTACCGATCGATGAGGTCTACAAGGCGGCCATCCTGGCCGCACGCACTCTGATCGAGAAGGACCCGGCCTATACCCGCGCCACCGCCCGCCTGTTGATGCACACCATTCGCCGCGAAATCATCGGCGGCGAGGTGATGCACGGCGAGATGGCCAGCCGGTATGCCGAGTACTTCCCGAAGTTCATCAA
>CAYJEC010000166.1:0-7059 GCA_964369025.1 uncultured Ideonella sp.
GTCCTTTGCTCTGTTCCTATGCCGGGCGGATGGTGCCACACAGGGCCGGCCACCCCGGGGTCTCGAACGCGCCTAAAATCAGACCCTGCCTTATCAGGTCTACCCCATGAATTCGTGGCCTCCAAGCGGCGGCCTGCAGCGCGAGGCCCACCTGCCGCGCACCATCGGTCTTGCCTTGGGCGGGATCGCCACCGGCGCAGCGCTGTTGCAGCACGGGACCGGCTCGGTCTGGTGGCTGGGCCTGCTGGCGCTGCACGTGTTGGTGTGGCCGCAGATTGCCCGCGCCCGGGTGGCCCGCAGCACCGCGCCAGCTTCGGCCGAACGCGGCAACCTCCTCATCGACGCGGCCCTGTGCGGTTGGTGGCTACCGGCCATGGGCTTCAACCTGCTGCCCACGGCCCTGCTGGTCACGGCGCTGTCGGCCAGCACCCTGGCAGCGCGTGGAATTCACCAGATGGGGGCTGGCCTGGCCGCGCTGGCAGCCGGCGCGCTGCTGGGCTTCGCCGCCTTCGGGTTGGCATTCGAGCCACTGGTGACCCTCCCGACGCTGCTGGCCTGCCTGCCGCTGCTGGTGGCCTGCCTGCTGTACCTCGGCGGCATCCCCCAACGCCTCTCGCAACGTTTCCAACGGCAGCAGCAGGAACTCGAACAATCCGAGCAACTTCACCGCTCGACTCTCGACGCCATGCAGGCCGGCATCGTTCTCTACGACGCGCAGGATCGCCTGGTGATGTGCAACCGCGACTTCCGCGAGTTGTATGGCGAGATTTCCGAGATGTTCGAGCCCGGGATGACCTTTGAGGCATTGCTTTGGCGTGCCGTGAGGGCCGGGCTCATCCCCGAAGCCAAAGGAAACGAGGGCGCTTGGGTGGCAGAGCGGCTGCAAGCGCATGCCAAGCCACAAGCACCCGTGCAGCGCGAACTGCCCGATGGGCAATGGCGCCGCATCGTCGAGAAGCGCCTGCCAGACGGCAGCCTGCTGGCGTTCAGCACCGATGTGACCGAGCTCGTGATGCGCGAGCGCGAACTGGAGCGGATCGTTGGCGAGCGTGATGAATATGCGCGGGCGCTCAAGGAAGCCAACGACCAGCTGGCACGCCTGTCCGAGACCGACGCATTGACGGGCATTGCCAACCGGCGCCAGTTCGACCGAAGGCTGAGCGAAGAGGTCCGCCGCGCCCAGCGCCACCAGACGCCACTGGCTCTGGTGATGATCGATGTGGATCACTTCAAGCGCTACAACGACCTGCACGGCCACCCGGCCGGAGACCGCTGCCTGAGAGAGATCGCCACCATACTGCGCCAATGCACCCAGCGCGCGGCCGACCTCGCCGCCCGCTACGGCGGCGAGGAGTTTGCCCTGCTGTTGCCGCACACCGGCCCGGTTGAGGCCTATGCGATCGCCAAACGGTGTGCAGAAGCCGTGGCCCATGTGGGATTGCCGCACGGCGACTCCCCCGACGCCGCCAACGTGACACTCAGCATGGGCCTCTCCGTGGCGAGCCCGGATCAGCCGCCACTGGACGCCGAGGCGTTGCTGCATGAGGCCGACCACGCGCTGTACCTGGCCAAGAAAGGCGGGCGCAACCGGATCGTGCTCGCCAGTTCTGCCGCGCCACGCAGCCACCCCACGGAGACCGCATGAAAGCGCCTATGTCACCACCACAGGCTTGGCGCCTTTTCAAGCGGCTCAAGACGCCTCAGTAGCCGAAGCGCGTTTCAAGTGCGACGCCGGCGCGCCTGGAGCTTGTCGATGAGGCGAATCGCCACCAGTCTTCTCGACGGGTCGTCCGCCATCCGGCTGCGCCCCGGTTCATCAGGGGCCATCTCTGCAGTCAGCACCTCGGCCAGGCGGCGCCGATGCTCGGGCCCGAACTCCTTCAGCGCCCCATCAGCCACCTGCAACGCCTGGTACTGCTCGAAGGCACTGTGCGAGTGCGCCATGGCGTCGATCACCACGTCTGGGTCGACGAGGCTCCGGTTGCCCAGCATCAGCCCCAAGGCAAACACCCGCTTGGCAGGCTCCCCGCCGACCACGGCCGCTTGCAAATCCTCGGGCTGCCAGCTCTTGGCCTGACTGCGCGGCACGAGCATCAGGCTGGTCATGCGCGTGGTCCGCTGCGCTCCGGAGCCGAAGGCGCTGCGCAATGTGTCGAACTGCTCGGCGAAGTTCTCCAGTTCCCAGTGCCGCTCGAGTCGCCCCAACTCGCCCTGCTGCGCCTCCCAGCTCAAACCGTCGGGGGCTGATTCGAAAACCCGGGGCCCCGCCTGCAACACATCGTCCACCATGGCGCGCCCGGCCAGGCGGGCGAACCGCAGGGCGGCCAACCACGTCACCATCCGAGCCTTTGGCTCGGCAGTGGCCAACGCCACGAGCTTCAGCCCAGCGGCCAGCTCAGCCGGCAGGGCCAGTGCCGGGCCGCCGTGCATACCCGCCGGCGTCACCGACCGGCCACGATCCGGGTAGGCGAGTTGCATCATCCGGTCTGCAGCCTCTGCCTCCCGGCCCTCGTCCAGCAAGGCCTGCACCCAGGCGATGATCTGGTCATCGCCGACCCGGGTTGAATCTTGCGCCAAGGGGCGCTTGGGCGAGGACCGCGCCGGCCGCTCACCGGGCAGCGGCGCCGGCCGGCGCAAGACCTCTTCGGCGATCAGCAGCGCGGCGTCGTGGCGACCGGCCAAGGACAACAGCAACGCGGCCAGGCCATCGTGCTCCGGCTCGCGCGGTGCCGAACTGGACAACTGCGCATCGGCCAGCCGCTGCAACACCGCGTTGTCGCCCCGCTGCACGGCCAGCGACGCGATCCGGACCGCGGCCTGCATCTGTTCGCCCGCATCACCGATCCGCTCCAGCGCCACCAGCGCATCGTCCATGCGCCCTGCCAGCGCCAATGCCCAGGCGTAACGCTTCTGCGCATCGCGCTCGCCTGCCGCCGTCACGTCCTGAGGTGGCACCATGGCCACCAGGCGATCGAGCTGCGCCTGCATCCCCGCATCGGCCAGGGCCAGCGCCAGGTTGCCGGCCCGGATGCTGCTGTGGTGGCCGGCATTGATGTCGCCCTCGAACGTCTGGCACGCCAAGCTCAGGAACGCCTCGTCGCCCGCCACGCTGGCCAGTTGCAGCGTGAGATTGCGGAACATGACCATGGCGCCGAGATGAGCCTGCAAGCTGTGGAGGCGCCCGGTATCTCCCACGTGCCGCAAGGCCATCGCGGCCCAGAACAACGCGTTGGGCACATCCCAGGTGTCGTTGATGGACGCCAGTCCCCTCTGCAAGGCGAGTGCCGCCTCCAGCGCCTCGACCGCCACCTCTTTGGCCTGATCGACGCGCTTGCAAGCCATGAGGGCTTCCACGAGGCGGCACTTGGCCATCGGCAGGTGCGTCCCCTGGATGATGGCGGCGGCACTCTGCGCGTGGACCAGGCACCGGCGTGCGGCGTCTTCGCCGGCGACTTCCATGTGGCGCATCGCCAGCATGCAGAAACCCTGGACACGCTCGCTGGCGGCCACCAGGTTGTGGGCGATCAGCTCGGCTCGCTGCAGTTGGCCGGCACGGGCCAGCACCTCGATCACCGGCACCGGGGCCACCGCGAGCTTGCGGCCATAGACCGCACACAAGGCGATCTGGCGCGTGTCGGCCGGGTCTTGCGCCACCAGCATGGCGATCGCGGTGTTGACATCATCGAGCCAGGCGTTCACCCCTCCTGTCATCCGTCGGCGGGCACGCTCCCACAGAGGGTCGAGCACCAACGGGGCCAGCAAATTCAGCCGAGGTGACTGCAGCATGTGGGCCGTCAGGTGAGCGACGACATACGGCGGCGCCGCCGTCCACGGCCTGCCAGCCATGTGCGCCAGCAAGGTGTCGACGATGGCCCCCTGAGTGACTGCAGTGTCGTAGGTCAGACCAGAGATCCCGACGACCGGGTCCGTTCCTTTGAATCCACTCTCGCCACGCAAGTGTTCGGCCAAGGCTTCATGGAAGAGCCGGTACACGGGATCGCCGTTTTCGAGTGACTCGACGATCAAATCGCCGGCTGCCCCTAGCGCCAGGCGCACGTCGTCGTCCCCATAGGCCACCGCACGGGTCGCGGATGACCCAGACTGTTCCGGCAGCGCGGCCAGTGCCGTGGCCAGGCGCGGCCAGAGCTCGCCCCACGGCAAACCGGCGCCCATGGCCCAGGCCAGCGGGCGCAGCATGTCCCGCACGGTTTGCGGATGCGGCAGCCGATCCAGGTAGGCGGCCATGGCGTCGCCCACTGCCGAGGGCAACTGCAAATGCTGCGGGTCGGCAGGGGCATCCGCGTTCGCCAGGGTCCGGGCGGTGATCGCCGCCACCAGAAAGGACGCCCCCGAAGCCTCCTCCACGCGCTCGGCGGTCCGCCGCGTCAGTTCGGCGTCCGTTCTGTAGCCGGAAGCAGCGGCACCGGTGCCCGCCGCCAGCCGGGCCGCCACATAGGCCCGCATGTCATTGCCGCGGTTGGGCGCCTGGTCGAGGACCAATACCTGGGAGGGGTCGGCCGCCAGGGCGGCGAGGAGATCGCCGCCATCCAACTCGGTGCGGACCGGTCGGCGCCGGGTGGCGACCAGCATGCGCATGCCGGGCATCCGCGCCAAGGCCGAGAGGACATCGCGGGCCAGGACCGTCGCCTCGCCCTCCAGGGCCTCGTCCAGCGCGTCAACCGCCAGGCTGAGCTGCCGGCCCCGGGCCGCCTCGAGCAGCGCTGCCGGCGTGTTGACATCGCGGCCCAGGCGCTGGCCGATCTCTGCAATGATCTGGCGCGACGACTTGTTGTGGCACCACAGCACCGCATCAAACGCATTCAGCGGCGGCAAGGTGTCGGCGGCCAACCCGGCGGTGTCGCCGGCGCGGGCGCGAAGCGCCGGATCGCTCAGCATGGCCACCCGCGACAGCAGCGCCGATTTGCCACAACCGGGCGACCCGGTGATCACCATCATGCGACCGGCCTGGGTATCGCCCGCAGCGGGGGCGAGCCAGGTGGCGATGCGCCGCAACTCCAGCTCGCGACCACTGAAGAATGCCCCGATCTCGCCCCGGGAGACACCCCGTGCGGCTGGATCGAAGTGGGCTGCCAACTCCTCGTCGGCCACCAGTGCCCCCAGGCTTCGCGCGGCAAAGTTCGGGTTGGGGATCAACTCGGCCGGGCTGGGCCCCCACACCTTGCGCTCGGCCACCTGCGGGGCCGAGATGTTGCGCAGCTCTTCGTTGATGCCCCGCATCAGCTGGTCGATGTCGACCCAGGGCCGGGTGGTCCCTGTCCACTTCTCGCTGTTGACGACCTCGATGAAGGCGCGCGCAAAGCGGCCGTCCAACGCCGGATCACGGCCAAAGGTGCTGCACAGAATCACCTGCGCCCAGGACCGGTGGGGCTCGCGCGTGTTGCAATCGTCTGCCGCATCCTCGGCAGCCCGCTGGATCTGGCTGGCCAGCTTGCCGGCGACGCACGCGTCGATGATCACCAGCACGTTGTGGGCACGAAACTGCCCCAGCATGGTGCCCAGTGTCTGCGCCTCCAACGCAGCACCCGCCAGGCGGCGCTGGGGCGTGTTGCGGCCGAACAGGTAGGCCCGCCCCGCTTCGTATTCGCCATGGCTGGCGATGTAGATCACCACCACATCATTGGGCGTGCGCTGCTCAAGCCATTGGCGCAGGCCCGTTTGCATGGCCTCCCAGGTTGGGTTGCGGCTCAGCTCCGGCAGCGCGCGCTCATGGGCATGGCGAGGGTGGTGCTCGAACCAGCCCGCCACGGCGTCCACATCGGTCGCCACTTTCGGCAAACGCAACTGCGGCAGATCGTATTCGCCGACGCCGATGCCGACGACATAGCGGCGCACCGGTTCACCGGAGGCCACTGGCAATCGCCTTTCCCGTGGCGGCGGCGGTGAGATAGGGGGCGATGTCGTGCGCGGTGGCACCGTTGTCGATGCGGATGTCGACCACCCGGTCGCCGAACCGGGAGGCGAGCTTCTTCTCCAGCGCCACCACGTCGCCGTCGTCCGAGATGTTGATCCACCGCTGCAGCAAGACCGGCCAGCGGCCCTGGCCATCGGACGGCGCAGGGTCGAGCGCATCGAAGATCAGCTGACGGATACCCAGCGGCGAACCCAGCGTGACCAATGTCGTGATGTGAGCCCAATGCGGCTCTGCGGCGTAGCGGTGCAATGCCTCATAGGCCACCACCGAGCCCAAAGAGTGGGCGACCAGCACCTGCGTCTGCGAGGTGACCACCGCATTCACGCTCTCTTGCGCCGCCAGCCGAATGGCGGGCTCGCGCATGTAGCGGCGCACCTGGGTGAGGTTGCCACGCGCCAGATCCATCGCCACGCCGGCAAAAAAGGGCAACCGGGACAAGGCATTCAGCGCCGCCTGAACTGCAGCGGGCGTGCCGCGTACCGTGTCATCCGGTGAGAACACGCGGCCTGGCTGCGATTCCGCAGCCGAGCGCCACATCTGCGCCCAAAGCTCCTCGTCGAAGCCAGATTCGTCCTGCGGAGCACGCTGGTCCCCACCAGAACGAACGTACTCCGCGCCCCGGAACAAGCCGCCGTAGAACGCAAACGCCAGCTCGTCATCGGCCAGTTGAGCCCCGGCCTGATGCAGGCCATCGCGCATTGGCGCCGACCACTCCTGGCGCAGCACCTCGCTGCCTTTTGACTGCTGTGCAATGCCGTGAACAGCCACCAACCTCGCCATGAACAACCTCCTGCCGACATGCGGCGAGCACGGATGCTCTCATTGCCGTGTTCTCGGTGCAAGCGGGGCGGAAGGATCAACAGACGAACACCATGGGCTGCCGCTCCGATCCACAGCGCCGCCTGAAACGCGATCGCTATTGCCCTCTGTGGCCTGCCGCGCCGCTGCCTGCGGCTCCCGTCTGCTTTTCATAGAGGTGCCGCTGAAATCCAGCAAACAGCCCTCGCACCTGATCAGGCCGCCCAAGTTCGGCGAACGCATCGGCCAGTGCGTTCCGGTACTTCAACTTGAGCAACGGTGGCAGCTTTTCCGCATCCAGTTCGTCGACCCCCTGTCGAACATACTGC
>CAYJEC010000167.1:0-7025 GCA_964369025.1 uncultured Ideonella sp.
CGTTGGGCCGGCCGCTGCGCGTTCTCGCTGGCCGAACTGCGCTACGAGTACCCGCAAGAGATCGTGCCCGAGGGCCACACGCCGGCCACCTGGCTGCGCGTGCTCACCGAGCAGGGCCTCGCCAAGCGATACCCGGCCGGCACGCCCCCCTCGGTGCAGGCCCAGGCCGAGCACGAGCTGGCGCTGATCGGCCAGCTCGGCTTCGAGCCCTACTTCCTCACCGTGGCCGATCTGGTTCACTGGGCCCGCGCCCAGAACATCCTCTGCCAGGGCCGGGGCAGTGCGGCCAACTCGGTGGTCTGCTATGCGCTGCAGGTGACCGAGGTCGACCCCGCGCTGGGCAACCTGCTGTTCGAGCGCTTCATCAGCGCAGAGCGCAACGAGCCGCCGGACATCGATGTCGATTTCGAGCACCAGCGGCGCGAGGAGGTCATCCAGTACATCTACCGCAAGTACGGCCGCCACCGCGCCGCGATGACCGGCGTGGTCATCAGCTACCGTGGCCGCTCGGCCCTGCGGGATGTGGGCCGCGCGCTCGGCTTCGATCTGGACCGCATCGAGGCCGTCACCAAGCAGCAGCCCTGGTGGGCAGGCGGGCCCGGGGGCGGGCACGCGGGCCGCTTCGACCCCGAGCGCCTGCGAGAACACGGCTTCGACCCCGAGGCCCCGCTGGTCAAGCTGTGGGCCGAGCTGGCCACGCAGTTGCGCGGCTTCCCGCGCCACCTCAGCCAGCACCCGGGCGGCTTCGTCATCGCCCGCGACGATGTCTCGCGCCTGGTGCCGGTGGAGAACGCCGCCATGGCCGACCGCACCGTCATCGAGTGGGATAAAGACGATCTGGACGCGTTGGGCCTGATCAAGGTGGACATCCTCGCGCTGGGCATGCTCAGCGCCATCCGCCGCGCGCTGGAGTGGGTGGGCGTCAAGCGTGGAGAACCGGCGTTCTCAATGCAGCACGTGCCCAAGGAGGATGTGTGCGTCTACGACATGCTCTGCGCGGCCGACGCCATCGGCGTGTTCCAGGTCGAGAGCCGGGCCCAGCTCAGCATGCTGCCGCGCCTGCGGCCGCGCTGCTTCTACGACCTGGTGATCGAGGTCGCCATCGTGCGGCCCGGCCCCATCCAGGGCGGCATGGTCCACCCCTACCTCAAGCGGCGCAGTGGCGAAGAGCCGGTCAGCTACCCCAGCAGCGAGGTGCGCCGCGCGCTCGAGCGCACGTTGGGCGTGCCGATCTTTCAGGAGCAGGTGATGCAGCTCGCCATCCTGGCGGCTGATTTCACGCCGGGCGAGGCGGATCAGTTGCGCCGCGCCATGGCCGCGTGGAAGCGCAAGGGCGGCCTGGGGCCCTTCTACGATCGGCTGGTGGGGCGCATGGTGGCCAAGGGCTACCCGCGAGAGTACGCGGAGGCGATCTTCAGGCAGATCGAGGGCTTCGGCGAGTACGGCTTCCCGGAGAGCCATGCCGCCAGCTTTGCGCTGCTGGTCTACATCAGCGCCTGGCTGAAGCGCCACCACCCCGATGCGTTCCTGGCCGGCCTGCTCAACAGCCAGCCTATGGGCTTCTACGCGCCGGCACAGCTGGTGCGCGACGCACGGGCCCACGGCGTGCAGGTGCAGCCGGTGGACGTGGCCTTGAGCGCATGGGAGACGGTGCTGCAGGAGGGGGCTGCGCCGGGCGGGCCTGAAACGCCCCCTCACAGCCCACCCGCCCACATGCTGCGCCCGGTGCGCCTGGGGCTCAACCGCCTCAGCGGTTTCCGCCAGGATGCGGCCGAGCGGATCGTCGCCGCGCGCGCCGAGGCCCCGTTCAACAGCGTGGAGGATCTGGCCCGCCGCGCCGGGCTGGATGCTCAGACGCTTCGCCTGCTGGCGGACGGCAACGCGCTGGCCTCCCTGGCCGGCCACCGGCGCGAGGCGGCGTGGGCCGCGGCCGGGGTGGACACCCGCTCCGGTGCGGCCATGCTGCGCACCACCCGCACCGTGGAGGCCGAGCCGCCGGTGCTGGCCCCACCCAGTGCCGGCGCCGCACTGCTGGCCGATTACCGCAGCACCGGCCTGTCGCTCACCCAGCACCCGCTGGCGCTGCTGCGCGAGCGGCTGGCGCCCTTCAAGGTGCAACCGGCGGTGGTGCTGCAGCAGTTGCGTCCCGGCCAGCTCGCGCGCGCCAGCGGCCTGGTCACCCACCGGCAGCGGCCCGAGACGGCCAAGGGCGTGGTCTTCGTGACGCTGGAGGACGACACCGGCAGCATCAACGTGATCGTCTGGCCTCAGGTGGCCGAGGCCCAGCGCCAGCCGCTGCTGGCAGCCCGCCTGCTCACCGTCTATGGGGTGTGGCAGCGCGAGGGCGCGGTGATGCACCTGATCGCCAAGCGCCTGGTGGACCACACCGGCCTGCTGCGAGAGCTCGACAGCAGGGCACCAGTGGCCACACCTCGCAGCCGCGATTTCAGGTGATCAAGCTCACATCGAACGCCCGCTCGACGAACCACAGGCCTGCCACCGCAGCGATGGCCAACGAGCCGCCGGCCAGCACGCCGCGCCGGTAGAACAGCGTCCCGCGCAGCCACCAGGCCAGCGGCAGCGCCACCGCCACGATGGCCAGCTGGCCCAGCTCGACCCCGAGGTTGAAGCCCAGCAAGGTCTTGCCCAGCGCGCTGCGGTCCAGCCCCAGCTCCTCCAGCGCACCGGCAAAGCCGAAGCCATGCACCAGGCCGAAGGCGAAGGCCAGCTTCCAGCGCGCGAACGGCAGGAACGGCCACAGGTTGTCGATGGCGGCCAGCACCACGCTGGCGGCGATCAGGCTTTCCACCACGCGCGAGGGCGGGTTCACCCAACCCAGCACCGCCAGCGCCAGCGTCACCGAGTGCGCCACCGTGAACGCGGTGACCACCTGGGCCACCTGGCCGGCCACCGGCCACCAGCGCGTTGCGCCCACGCCGGAGCGGCCGGCGGCCGTCACCGCCGGCAACAGCAGCGCCAGCAGGAACAGCACGTGGTCGGTGCCGATCAGGATGTGGTGCACGCCCTCGGCGACGATGCTGCCAAACGAGCCCGGGCTGCCGCCCGAGGCCGGCAGCGTCTGCGGCCCGGCCCCCGGTGTCAGCACCGCCGCGTGGCTGCCCTGCCAGCGCAGCAGGCCGCGGTGCGAGGCGTCGGCATCGGCGAACAGGCGGTAGTCCAGGCTGACAGCGGTGCCGCTCGTGGGGCACTGCCAGTCGCGCCGCAGCACCGCGTAGGTGCCGTCGGCATGGGCTTCCACCTGGGGTTCGGCGAGCGGGCCGGCGCGGCAGGCGCCGTCGGCCTGCGTCAAGGCCAGGCCAGCATCGGCCAGCACGCCAATCTCACCCCAGGCGGCGCGCAACTCGCCGGCAGTGATGCGGCCGTCGTCGTCCGCGTCGAGCGGCAACACCCGGTCCAGATCGCGCAGCGCGATGTCCCAGCGCTGGTGGACGGTGCTGGCATCGGCGCTCAGTTCCAGCGTGGCGTTGCTGGGGGCGTGGGCCAGGGCTCCCGCTGCGGCCGTGGCCAGGGCCAGGCCCAGCACGAGGTGGCGAACGGTGGCGGTGATCATGGCGTGCTGCCTTTCAGCTTGGCGGCGACCACCCAGCGGGCCTCGGCGTAGCCTTGTTCGTGGGCCCACTGGCGCACGCCGCGGGCAACCGCAGGCTGGCTTGCCGCCTGCGCGGCACGCCACAGCAGCAGCGCATCGGCCGGCTCGCGCTGGCGGGCCCAGTTGGCCTGCGCCAGGGTCAGCGCGGCGGGTGCATCGCCCAGCAGATCCAGCGCATAGCGGGCCTGCTCGCGCTCGTGGCCGCTTTCGCCACGCACGGCGGCGGCGTCGAAGCGGGCACGCAACTGGGCGATGTCGGCCGCCGCCTCGGGCCGGCCCAGGCGCTGGCGGGCGATGGCCAGGCGCAGCAGCAGCGCGTCGGCACCGACGCGGCCGGCGAGCAGGCGTTCGGCGTCGGCCGCGCGGTTGTTCTCCAGCAGCCAATCAGCGTGGGATGCCAGGGCGTAGATGCTGGGCAGATCGCCCGCACTGGCCAGCGCGAACAGGCGCCCGGCCTCCGGCCGGCCCTGGCGCTGCGCGAGTTCAGCGTGCAGCAGGTGCAGCCAGCGGGCGTCTTCGCCGCTTCGTTCGGCCTCGCGGGCCAAGGCGGCAAGCCTCGATGCGGCCTGCGCGGCCGGCACGCGGCCCTGCAATTGGTCGAGCTCGGCCATGCAGGCCTGGCCCGGTTGCAGCACGGCGCTGCCCAGGGCCGCGAAACCAGGGCCGGCCAGGCGCTCGCAGGCACCGCGGGCTTCCGCCCACCGGCCTTGCACCTGCCAGACGGCAGCGCGGGTCAGCTCGGCCTGGGCGCGCAGCGGCAGCGGGGCGGTGGGCAACGCGGCGATCGCGTCGAGATCGGCCAGGGCTTCGGCGAAGGCATGCTGGCCCTGGCGGATGGTGGCGCGCAGCAGGCGCACCGCAGGGGGCGGGGCAGGGCTCGCCCACCACGGTGCCAGGGCCGCCTGCGCCTGGCCCCAGTCGCGCGGGTCGCCGCTCAGGCGGGCCTGGTCGATGGATTCGCGCGCCAGCGCCAGCGCGAGGGGCAGGTTGGCCGGCTGCCCGCGCAGGCTGGCGCGCTGGGCGGCGGCACGCCGTGGCGCCGCGCCCGGCAGCCGCGGTGGCAATTGCTCCAGCACCTCGGCGTCGCCGCCGAGGGCGCGGGGCGCCGCCTGGGCCGGTGTGGTGCCGAACCAGGCCACGAGCACGGCCGCAGCGGTGGCGGCCAGGCACAGGCGTGCAACGCGCAGTCCCATGGTGGGTGTGTCCTGTGGGATGTGAATCGGGGATCGTCGGGCCGGCCCGCTGCAGGTGCCTGCGGGCCGGCCGTACTCAGACCCTGGGGGTCACTGGGCGCCCGGGGTGGGCGTGTTGAGGTACGGGAAGCCCGGCAGGAACGGCGTCACGGCCTGGTCCACTGCGTCGTGCAGGCTGAACGAGGTGGCGCCCAACGGCACGCGGCTCGGTTTGCACTTCTCGCCCAGGCCCAGCGCATTGGTGTCGCCGTTGGCCACGCACAGCCCGCCCATCATTGCCACCAGCGAGATGTCGACCACGTCGTCCTTCGGCCGGCGGCCGTTCGGGTAGCCGGCCGAGTCGCTGCCGCCAGCCAGGATGTTGCCGACGATGCCCAGGCGGTTCTGCTGCGCAAACGGCACCGGCGCGATGCTGGTGTTCAGGCGCAGCATCTCCGAGGCCACCACGCCTGCCGGCTGGTTCAGGCCGGGGATGCCGGTCAGGAAGGTGGTGGTCAGGTCCGAACGCGGGTAGTTGGTGGGTGCGCTGTTGGGCAGGGCCAGCGCGATTTCCAGCAGCTTGGGCAGGGTCGGGTTGGTGACGTAGGTCAGGAACTGGCCGTCGGCACTGGGCAGCGACGAGTTGAACTTGTCCTTGTCCTTCAGGCCGATGACCACCTCGTTGACCAGGGGCATGCCCAGGCGCGAGACCTGCACCCAGTCGCCGGTGCTCTTGTCCACCTTGTTCAGGCCGGAGCGGGGCGAGGCGTCCAGATTGCGCGTCTGGCGCAGGCTGGCGGTTGTCCAGCCGCCGATCACCGGCTCGCTGCCACTGGTCAGGCAGGCGGTGGGCATTTCCATCGCCAGGCTGGTCACGTTGGCGTCGCCGATCACGTTGGGCACCGCGCCGATCAGCGTCGGGTCGGTGATCACGGCCAGAGGCGCATTGACCAGGTCGAACACCACGCCCAGGTTGACCGCGAAGCCCTCGCGGCGCTGGCCGACGAACAGGCGGCCCGGCGTGGCGCAGTTCGGGATGTTGATGTTGTAGACATGCTTGGCAGCGTAGCCTGCGTAGTCGGCGATGGTCTTGGTGCCGATGTTGTCGACCGGCTTGTCGAACACCGCCGAGCCGTTGTCGGCGTTGGTGATCGTCCAGGGCTCGCCCTTGCGGCGGTCGCCGCGGATCATGGTCACAGTGAAGGTCTGCGCGACGTTCAGGTTGGCGTCGTTGACGTTGGCCACTGGGCCGGCCTGGATCAGCGGGATCGCCACGCTCTTCTTGCCCGGCATCAGCTCGAGGCCCTTGCCGCCGTTGGCCAGCGTGTTGGTGAACTGGAACTGGAAGCTCAGGTCCTCCTTGGCGTCACCGTTGTTGTCGACATGGATCTCGTAGAGAGCGCGCGGATCCATCGAGAAGTAGTTCGGGCCGCCGTAGGCGTCCTGCAGCGGCTGGTAGTTGGCGATCAGGGTGGTGAACGCCGAGCGGCCGGTCTCGTAGCTGCGGAACATGTAGAAATCGGTGCCGTCGACCTTGGGGCTGGTGGTGATGAACGGCGCCTCGCGGTGGCTGGAGGCGAAGCTGGGCGCAGCCGCAGCCGCCAAGGCAGCCGCAGCAACCAGTGGTGACAGGCGGAACAGGGTGTTTCGGTTCATGGCAAGAATCTCCTGGTGGGCACCCGGCAGACAGGAATGTGCGGCGGGCGTGTCCGGCCTTACGTGCCACCAGCTCGCATCGGATGCACGGGCGTGAAAGACCTCCGGACCCGGGTGGCCTGCTGCATCCGATGGGCAAATGCCTGCGTATGCGCGCGCCAGAACGGTTAGACCCCACAATGCCCTCATGAACGACACACGGGTCATCCAGTGGCGGCCGAGCGCGGGCCGGGCCGAGCAGTTGATGCTGCTGTTCCACGGTGTGGGCGACCGCGCCGAGGGGCTGGCGCCGTTGGCCGAGCGCCTGCGCCAGGCGTTCCCCCAGGCGGTGGTGATGTCACCGGACGGCTTCGCCCCGGCCGATGGCGGCCCGCACGGTGCGCGGCAGTGGTTTTCATTGCAAGGCGTGACCGAGCAGAACCGGCCCGAGCGGGTGCAGGCCGTGTTGCCGGCCCTCGAAGCCTGGGTGCGCGCCGCGCAGCAGGCCAGCGGTGTCGGCCCGGCGGCCACGGCCCTGGTGGGGTTTTCGCAGGGGGCCATCTGCGCGCTCGAACTGGCCCAGGCCGAGGACGGCCTGGCCGGCCGGG
>CAYJEC010000168.1:0-7012 GCA_964369025.1 uncultured Ideonella sp.
CGACGGTACTGGGTTTCACCGACGCGGATCCCGCACGCCACGGCTTGAGCCTGCTCGGCCTGCCGGTGCTGGGAGGTGACGACGCGCTGCAGGCCCACCGGCCCGATGCCGTGCATCTGGCCAACGGGCTGGGTGGCGTCGGCAGCGTGGACGCGTCCGGCCCCGGCCAGGGCCGCCTGCGCCAGCGGGTGCAGCAAGGCTTGGCAGCGCAGGGCTGGTTGTTCGTCGGTGTGCGGCACCCCTCGGCGGTGCTCTCGCCCTTTGCGGAACTGGCGGGCGGCGTGCCACTGCTGGCCGGCAGCATCGTGCAGCCCGGCGCCCGGCTGGGCGAGGGCTGCATCGTCAACACCTCGGCGGTGGTCGAGCATGACGTGCACCTCTCCGCCTGGTGCCATGTGGCGCCACGCGCGCTGCTGTGCGGCGACGTGAGGGTCGGCACGGGCAGCCACATCGGCGCCGGGGCGGTATTGCGCCAGGGCGTGCGCCTGGGCGCCAACACCCTGGTAGGCGCCGGTGCGGTGGTGGTGCGTTCGTTCGACGGCTCGGTGGTGCTGGCGGGCGTGCCGGCACGCGTCATGGAATCCAGGCGATGAGTGCATGGGAACTGGCGCTGGTGGCGCCCGACACCACGCTGCGCGAGGCCCTTCGCGCCATCGATTCGGCACGCACCCAGCTGGCGCTGGTGGCCGACGCTGACCGGCACCTGCTGGGCACGCTCAGCGACGGTGATGCCCGCCGTGCCCTGTTGCGCGGCCTGGGGCTGGACGACCCGGTTTCGGCGGCGATGCATCGGCAGCCCACCTGCGCCCGCCAGGGCGAGGACCGCACCAGCCTGCTGGCAACGATGCGGCGCCTGTCGCTGCACCAACTGCCCATCCTGGACGCCGAGGGCCGGGTGGTCGGCCTGGCGCTGGTGGACGAACTGCTCGCCACGCCACCACGCGACAACCCCGTGGTGATCATGGCCGGCGGCCTGGGCAGCCGGCTCCAGGAACTGACCCGCGACACCCCCAAGCCGATGCTCAAGGTGGGCTCACGGCCGCTGCTGGAAACCATCGTCCGCGGTTTTGCCGAGCAGGGCTTCACCCGCTTCTACTTCGCGGTGAATTACCTGTCTGAGCAGATCGAGGCCCACTTCGGTGATGGCTCGGCGATGGGCATCGACGTGCAGTACCTTCGCGAGCGCCAGCGCCTGGGCACCGCAGGTGCGCTGAGCCTGCTGCCCGAACAGACATTGCCATTGGTCGTGACCAATGCGGATCTGCTCACCAAGGTCGACCATGCCCAGATGGTGGACCGCCATGTCGAACTCGGGGCCGACGCCACCATGGCGGTGCGCGACTACGAAATGCAGGTGCCCTTCGGCGTGGTGCGCGAGCGCGACGGTGCGATCGAGGCCATCGAGGAGAAACCGGTCCAGCGCTTCACCGTCAGCGCCGGCATCTACGTGATCTCGCCGAGCGCTTTGCGGCTCGTGCCGGCCGACACCTTCTTCGACATGCCCTCGCTGTTCGACGCCGCGGCCCGGGCGGGCCTGCGCACCCGCGCCCATGCGATCGATGGCTATTGGCTCGACATCGGCCGGCTTGGCGACTACGAGCGCGCCAACCTCGAGTTCGGCAAGGTGTTCCGGTGATCGCCGGCCGCCGTGTCCTGGCGATGATCCCGGCGCGCGGCGGCTCCAAGGGCCTGCCCGGAAAGAACATCCGCCTGCTGGCGGGCAGGCCGCTGCTGGCCTGGACGGTGCAGGCCGCGCTCGATGCGGCCGCGCCTGATCGCGTGGTGCTCTCTTCGGACGACGACGCGATCATGGCCGCGGGCCGGCAGGCCGGCTGTGATGTGCCTTTCCGCCGCCCGGCGGAACTCGCCACCGACACCGCCAGTTCGATCGACGTGGTGCTGCACGCGTTGGATGCGTTGCCGGGCTTCGACGTGGTGATGCTGCTGCAGCCCACCTCGCCATTGCGTACGGCGGCCGACATCGATGCAGCCTGCCAGCGCTTCGCGGCCTCGGGCGCTCCCTGCTGCGTCTCGGTGGCACCGGTTGCGCAGAGCCCCTACTGGATGTACCGGCTGGGCGACAGAGACACCTTGCAGCCCTTGCTGGCGTTGCCCGAAGGCGTCACCCGCCGGCAAGACCTGCCGCCGGTCTACGCGCTGAACGGCGCAATCTACATCGCCGACGTGGCCTGGTTGCGTCGCACGCGCGGCTTCGTCGCCGACGGCACGGTGGCCCATGTGATGCCCGCCGAACGCTCGCTGGACATCGACACCGAGGCCGATTGGGCCGAGGTGGAGCGGTGTCTCAGGCCCGCAGGCCTAACGCGCTGACGCAGGTCGCCAGATCGGCGTGGACGGCGTCCGCCAACTGCTCTGCACCGGGTTCCAGCGCATGGCCTGAACGCACCAGGAAGACCCGGCCGACGCCGGCGGTGCGCCCGGCTTCAGCATCGGCCGCCTTGTCGCCGACCATGATCGAGCCCGCCATGTCCAGACCCCATTCACGCTGCGCCTGCAGCAGCATGCCGGGGCGCGGCTTGCGGCAGCCGCAGTCGACGGCGAACTCGGCCACCGTGCCGGCCGGGTGGTGCGGGCCGTGGTAGATCGCGGTGGCCGGGCATCCGGCGTCGCTCAGTGCCCGGCGCAGTTGGGCGGTGAGTACCTGGTAGTCGGCCTCGCTGTAGAAGCCGCGTGCGATCCCGGACTGGTTGGTCACGATGAACAGCGCGTAACCTGCCCGATGCAGCGCGCGCATCGCGTCCAGCACACCCGGAAGGAACTCGAAATCCGCCCATCGATGCAGGTACCCGACCTCGCGGTTGACCACGCCGTCGCGGTCCAGGAAGGCGGCGCGCTGCATCGCCGCGTCAGGCGGCCAGTTCGTCGTAGCTGACGCTGGCGGTGCCGAACTTGCCGACCACCAGGGCGGCGGCATGGTTGGCCAACGGCACAGCGTCGCGCAGCGTCATGCCCGCACCGACCAGCGCGGCCAGTGCCGCGACGACTGTGTCGCCGGCACCGGTGACGTCGAACACCTCGCGTGCCTCGGCCGGCACATGGCAAGCGCCGGCGTCGTCGAAGAGGGTCATGCCCTCCTCGGAGCGCGTCAGGAGCAGGGCCTGCAGCGACAGGCGCTGGCGCATGGTCTGCGCCAATTCGGCCAGGTGCGCCTCGTCGCGCCAGGGCCCCGTGATGAGGGCCAGTTCGCCTCGGTTGGGCGTCAGCAGGCTGGCGCCGGCATAGCGCGCGTAGTCGCTGCCTTTCGGATCCACCAGCACCGGCTTGCCGGCGGCGCGTGCGCACTCGATCATGCGCGGGATGTGGGCCAGGCCACCCTTGCCGTAGTCCGAGAAGATCACCGCGTCATGCTGCGCGACCTCGCTCTCGAAAGCGGCAAGCATCTGGCCCAGCACCTCGTGGTCTGGCGTGTTCTCGAAATCCACCCGGATCAACTGCTGCGAGCGGCCGATCACGCGCAGCTTCATGATGGTCTTCAGTTGCGGGTCTCGGCCCAGCACGGTTCGTATGCCCCGCTGTTGCAGCAACTGCTCCAGCCGGCGCGCGGCGTCGTCCTCGCCCACCACGGTCAGGAGGGTGGCCTGTGCGCCTAGCGACTGCACGTTGACCGCGACGTTGGCAGCCCCACCCAGGCGCTCTTCTTCGCGCGTGACGCGCACCACCGGCACCGGGGCCTCCGGCGAGATTCGGTCGACGGCGCCGAACCAGTAGCGGTCCAGCATGACATCGCCAACGACCAGCACCCGGCTGGCCGCCAACCGTTGCCTGGAGGGCAGCAAACGATTCATGCCAGGCCCAACTCGTGTTCGACCAGGCCGCACAGCGTGTGGCCGATCAGGATGTGGGCCTCCTGGATGCGCGCGGTGACCGCGCTGGGCACCACCAGCGCGATGTCACACAGGGCTTTCAGTGCACCGCCATCGCGGCCCAGCAGGCCGATGACAGCGATGCCTGCGGCACGTGCGTCCTCGGCAGCACGGCGCACATTGGCCGAGTTGCCGGAGGTGGAGATCGCCAGCAGCACGTCACCCTGGCGGCCGAGCGCGCGCAATTGGCGGGCGAATATCTCGTCGAACGAGTAGTCGTTGCCGATGCAGGTCAGCGCCGAACTGTCGGTGCTAAGCGCAATGGCGGCAAGTGGCCGCCTGTCCTTGATGAAGCGGCCCGTCATCTCGGAGGCGATGTGCTGGGAGTCTGCGGCCGAACCGCCATTGCCGCAGACCAGCAGCTTGCCGCCAGCGGCCAGGCACCGGGCGGTCAGGGCGCCGGCCCGGCCCACCTCGGGCGACATTGCCGGCAGCCGGGCCATCAACTCGCCGTGCTCCGCGAGATTGGACAAGAACAAGGCGGTCATCAGAGCTCCTCGACCCGCCGCGGCGGAAAGCTGTCCCAGCTCAGGCAACCGGGGCACTGCCAGAAGTAGCGTTGCGCCTCGAAGCCGCAAGCGGCACAGCGGTAGCGCTGCTGCGGCCGCGCGGCCCGGGCCACGGCCTCGCCCACGGCCTGGGCGGTCTCGGCGCTCCACTCTGCCACCGGCCGGGCCAGCACGGCCTGTGCAGCGCTCAGGGTGGGATGCGAGCGCAGGTGGGGCAGCAAGGCGGCGTCCGCGCCCAGTTCATGCCCCTGGGCCCTTGAACGGGCACGCAGGAGATCCAGGCTGGGTGCGTGCTCGTAGGCGGCCTGCAGGCGTGCGGCGGCAGTGGCGTCCTGGCCAATGGCACGCGCACTGTCAGCATAGTCGCTGGCGACCAGGGTGAAGGCGGCGAGGTCACGCAGACGCAGGTCGTCCCACGCCGCCAGGGCCTCGGCATGGCGGCCGGCACGGGCCATGCGCTGGCCAGCCAGCAGCAGCGGTCGGGGAGCCTGAGGGGCAGCTTCGCGCGCTTGCTGCAGCGCGGCGTCTGCATCGTCGGTCTGGCCTTTGGCGTCGGCCTCCAGCGCCATCTCGCAGCGGTAGTGGGCGATGCGGGTGCCGAATGCGCCGATGCCGCTGCGCTCGAGCGCAGCGGCGGTGTCGGCGGCGGCCGCCCAATCGCGGGAGCGCTCGTAGAGGTTCAGCAGGGCGAGGCGTGCGTCGGTGTCGAAGGCGGTTCCCTCGAGCGCACGGTAGGCCTGCTCTGCCCGGTCGAACAAGCCTGCCTTCATGAAATCCTGCGCCAGCGCGTGCTGGGCTCTGTCGCGCTCGCTGCCCGGCAGATCGGAGCGGCCCAGCAGGTGCTGGTGCACGCGAACCGCGCGTTCGAACTCGCCCCGGCGGCGGAACAGGTTGCCGAGTGCAAAGTGCAACTCCGTGGTGTCGGGGTCGTTCTGGACGGCCTCGATGAAGGCGTCGATGGCCTTGTCCTGCTGCTCGTTGAGCAACAGGTTCAGGCCCTTGAAATAGGCCTTGGGCGATTCACGGTTCTCACGCCTGAGTTGGCGCAGGTCCAGCCGTGACGCCAGCCAACCGAAGGCGAAAGCCACCGGCAGCGCCAGCAACCAGCCGAAGACATCAAACTCCATCGGGGATCACGGGTTGAATCGCCTCGCGCGGCGCAGCCGGCGAATGAACTGGCGAGTCGGGGGCGGCGGGTGCCCCGAGGCGGGCCAGGCGGCGCTGCCTCCACCAACTTGGTGCCATCGCCAGCACCCCGAAGGCGGTGCCGCCAGCGAAGGCAGCCAGCACGATGATGACCATGGGCGCGTTCCACGCGTAACCGAAGAACCAGTGCACGGCGGCGGCCTGCTGGTTGTTCAGCGCGAAGGCGAACAGCGAGAAGAAGATGAAGGCCCGTGCGAGCCAGACGAAGAAGCGCATCGATGTCGATTCTACGGAGTCACGGCAAGAAAAAAGGGCCCCGTGCGGGGCCCTTTGGGAGTGAGGCATGCCAAGGCGCTTCAGCCCTTCGCCTGCTCCTCGACCGGCAGGTTGGCGTCCACGCCTTCGCGCAGCGCCTTGCCAGGCTTGAAGTGAGGCACCAGCTTCTCGGGGATCGTCACCTGCTCCCCGCTGCGCGGGTTGCGGCCCACGCGAGGCGGGCGGCGGTTGATCGAGAAGCTGCCGAAACCCCGGATTTCGATGCGGTGCCCGCGCGCGAGCGCGTCGGACATCGCATCGAGAATCGTCTTGACCGCGAACTCGGTGTCGCGTTGCGTCAGTTGCGCGAAGCGATCCGCGAGCTTGGCAACGAGATCCGAGCGGGTCATGGCGAGTCGATCAGCCGTTGCTCTGGTTGTCCAGCTTGGCGCGCAGCAGGGCGCCCAGGCTGGTGGTGCCAGCGGTCTCGCGCTCGTTGGACTGCGACAGCCGCGTCATGGCCTCTTGCTGGTCGGCCTGGTCCTTGGCCTTGATCGACAGCTGGATGTTGCGCGTCTTGCGGTCCACGTTGACGATCATCACCGAGACCTCGTCGCCTTCCTTGAGCACGTTGCGTGCGTCTTCGACGCGGTCACGGCTGATTTCGGAGGCGCGCAGGTAGCCCAGCACGTCGTCGGCGAGTTGCACTTCAGCGCCACGCGGGTCGACCGTCTTGACCACGCCGTTGACGATCTGACCACGGTCGTTGACCGAGGTGAAGGTCGCGAACGGATCGCCGTCGAGTTGCTTGATGCCCAGCGAGATGCGCTCGCGCTCGACGTCGATGCCCAGCACCAGGGCTTCGACTTCCTGGCCCTTCTTGTAGTTGCGCACGGCGGTCTCGCCGGCCTCGTGCCAGGACAGGTCGGACAGGTGAACCAGGCCGTCGATGCCGGCAGCCAGGCCCACGAAGACGCCGAAGTCGGTGATCGACTTGATCGGGCCCTTGACCTTGTCGCCGCGCTTGACGGTGGCCGAGAACTCTTCCCAGGGGTTCGCCTTGCACTGCTTCATGCCCAGGCTGATGCGGCGCTTGTCTTCGTCGATCTCGAGGACCATGACTTCGACTTCTTCGCCCAGCGTCACGACCTTGGAGGGGGCGACGTTCTTGTTGGTCCAGTCCATCTCCGAGACGTGCACCAGGCCTTCGATGCCCGG
>CAYJEC010000169.1:0-6998 GCA_964369025.1 uncultured Ideonella sp.
AGGCCGCGATGCGCTGCGGCGCGCTCGTCATGGCCCTGGCCAGTGCGTCCGCCGCCGGTGCAGCCAACCCGCCACCGCCCAAGCCGGGCGAAGTGCCGGCACCCATCTACACCTGTATCGATTCCCAAGGCCGCCGCCTCAGCTCGGACCGCCCGATCCCGGAGTGCCTGAGCCAGGAGCAGAAGCTGCTGCGCCGTGACGGGTCGTCCAAGGCCGTCGTGCCACCGCTGCTCAGCCCGGAGGAGAAGGCCAGGCAGGACGCCGCCAAGCAAAAGGCCGAGCAGGCCAAGCTGGCACGCGATGCCGAGGCCCGGCGAGACCGCACCTTGCTGACGCGTTATCCCGACCGTGCACACCACGAGGACGCCCGCGCCAAGGCCCAGGAGCCGGTGACACGGCAGATCGAGCTGGCCCGGCAGCGGCTGGCCGAACTGGAGACCGAGTCGCAGGCCCTGGCGGCCGAGCGTGATGCGCTGCAAGGCAAGCCATTGCCGCAGGCCCTGAAGGCCCGCGTGGCCGCCAACGAAGGCTCGATCGAGGCCCAGCAGACCATCCTGCGCACCCAGCAGGCCGAGCGCGAGCGCCTGACGGAGCAGTTCGACGCCGAGCTGGGCCGCCTGAAGCTGCTGTGGTCAGCCAGCCCGGGCCGGCCTGGTTCGGGGGCCAGCACGCCATGATCCAAGCTGGCGGCCGATGAGACTGCTGCGCGGGCTGATCCTCGTCGGCGGCCTGTGCGCGCCGCTGGTGGCGTTGGCTGCTCCGGCCAGCTACCAATGCGACGGTGGCATCACCTTCGTGGGCGACTTCAGCCCGCGCGCCGCCCAGGTGCGGCTCGACGGCCAGCAATTCACTCTGCACCGCGCACGAGAGGCCCGCGGGGCCCGCTACACCAGTGCCCGCGACGGCATCACGCTGACGCTGGTGCGCAGCCAGGCCACGCTGTCTCGCAAGGGCCAGCCAATCTTGAACTGCACCCTGGCGAAGCAAACCACGCCGTAGACACGCGTTGATGGCGCCCGCGCCAGCGGGTAAGCTGGCACCGCCATGCTCACTGCGTTGACATCCCCCAACCGGCCCCGCCGAGGATGGCTGCACGCGCTGTGGGTGGCCTGTCTGACCCTGTTGGTGTCGTGCGGCGGCGGTGGCGGCAGTGATGGCGGCAGTGGCCCGGGCCTCGCCTACGACGACCCGGTGGCCTATGGCAGCGGCCCCGCTGCCTCGTTGCCCAGCGCCACCGAAGCGGCGGCGGTCACGCCCCACCGGATCACGCTCGGTGGCCGCGACCTGGCCTACACCGCCACCGCCGGCCACCTGACGGCCCGCGCGTTGGTCGGCAACGGTGCGCTGGCCAGCGTGTTCTACGTGGCCTACACGGTCGATGGCGCCGACCCCGCCACCCGGCCGGTCACCTTCTTCTACAACGGCGGGCCGGGCTCGGCCAGTGTCTGGTTGCACCTGGGGTCGTTCGCGCCAAAGCGCCTGGTGACCGACGCGCCGAGCACCGCACCGGCCACGCCGTTCGCGCTGGTGGACAACGCCGAATCGATGCTCGACATCTCCGACCTGGTCTTCATCGACGCCGTCGGCACCGGGTTGTCGCAGGCGATCGCGCCCCACATCAACCGCGACTACTGGGGCGTGGATGCCGACGCCGGCCTGTTCCGCGACGCCATCCGCCGATGGCGCGACCTGAACCAGCGCACCGCCTCACCGTTGTTCCTGTTCGGAGAGTCCTACGGCACGCTGCGCAGCACCGTGCTGGCCGAACGGCTGGAAAGTGCCGGCGTGCCCCTGGCCGGCGTGATCCTGCAATCAACCATCCTCGACTACAACAGCAATTGCGCCGTGTTCGCGCCCGGCACGGTGGACTGCACCGGTTTCCTGCCCAGCTACGCCGCGGTGGGCGCCTGGTTCGAGCTGACCAGGCCGGCCCAACCAGACCTGTCCGCCTACATGGGCGAGATGCGCAGCTTTGCCGCGCTGAACTATCAGCCGGCGGTTGCCGCCTGGCTGGTCGACGGCTTGGCACCGGCGCCTGACTTGCTGGGGCAGCTCGTCGATCGCACCGGCCTGGGCCTGCCGCAATGGCAGCTGGAGTTCAGCCTCGGCCCGGGCCGCTTCCAGCGCAACCTGCTGCCGGGCCGGATCACCGGGCGCTACGACGCGCGGATGGCCGTGGCCAACGGCTCGCCCCTGGCACGCGAGGGCGACCCCTCGTCCACGGTGATCAGCGACGAGTTCCACCGGGCGGTGCAAGACCTTCTGCCCACGGTGCTGGGCTACGGCACACGGTCCACCTACCTGACCTTCACCAACGCAATCGACTGGTGGGATTTCCGGCACGACGGCAAGGCCCTGCCCGACGGCGTGCCCGACCTGGTGGCCGCGATGACCTTGAACCCCGGGCTGCGCGTGCTCTCACTCGCTGGGACCGACGACGTGGCCACGCCCTTCCACCAGACCGAGCTGGATCTGGCCCGGATGCCCGAGCTGGCACCGCGCATCACCGTGCGCAACTACCGGGGGGGCCACATGACCTACCTGGACGACGCCTCGCGGGCCGCCGAGAAGGCCGACATCGCTGCGTTCTACGCGGCCGCGCTGGAGGCGCAGCGGTGATGTGGCGGCCCGTCATCCTGGGCTCCGTGCTGCTCTTGGGCACCGCCAACGCAGTGGGTGACCCGGTGTTGCGCGACCCGGCCATCCCCGAGGCGTTGCGCACCACGCAGCCTGCCGTGCCGAGCCGGGGTGCCGAGTTGCAGGCCGAGGTGCAGCGCAAGCTGCGGCAGCGCTTCGACGCCGCCGACGCCGGCCGCCAGGGCCACATCAGCCGCGCCCAAGCCGAGGCCGCAGGCTACGGCTTCGTGGCCAGGCACTTCGACGCCATCGACAGCGCCGGGCATGGCAGCGTCAGCTGGGAGCAGGTGGCCGCGTTCGTCGCCGGCCGCCAGCGGCGCCTCACGGCGCCTTCGACAACCGCGCCCTGAGCAGCTCGCCGGCCTGGGCCGGGTTGGCCTTGCCCTGGCTGGCCTTCATGACCTGGCCGACCAGCGCGTTGAAGGCCTTGTCCTTGCCCGCGCGGTACTCCTCGACCGACTTGGCATTGGCAGCGATCACCGCGTCGACGATCTTCTCCAGCGCCCCGCTGTCGTTCATCTGCTTCAGGCCCTTGGCCTCGATGACGGCGTCGACCTCGGTGCCCGCGCCGCTCCACAGCGCGTCAAAAACCTGGCGCGCGGCATTGTTGGACACCGTGCCGTCCTGGATGCGGGCGATCAGCGCGGCCAGTGTGACAGGCGCCACCGGGGCATCGGCGATCTCGCGCGACTCGGCGTTGAGCCGCTTGCTGAGCTCGCCCATCAGCCAGTTGGCCACCAGCTTGGGTTGCCGGCAGGCGTCGCGCGCGGCTTCGTAGTAGTGGGCGAAGGCCAGGCTTTGGGTCACCATCGCGGCGTCGTAGGGCGGCAGGCCGTCGTCGGCAACGAAGCGGGCGGCCATCCCACGCGGCAGCTCGGGCATCGCCGCCTTCACAGCGGCCACCCATTCCGGGGCAATGACCAGCGGCGGCAGGTCCGGATCGGGGAAGTAGCGGTAGTCGTGCGCGTCTTCCTTGCTGCGCATTGCGCGGGTGGCGCCGCGGCCGCCGTGGGCGTCCGGGTCGAACAGCACCGTGGCCTGGTGGATGGTGCGGCCGTCCTCGATCTCGTCGATCTGCCACTGCGTCTCGGCTTCGATCGCGGCCTGCAGGAAGCGGAAGCTGTTGAGGTTCTTGATCTCGCGCCGCGTGCCATAGGGCGCGCCCGGGCGGCGCACCGACACATTGGCATCGCAGCGGAAGGAGCCTTCCTGCATGTTGCCGTCGCAGATGCCCAGCCACACCACCAGGCCGTGCAGGGTCTTGGCGTACTCCACGGCCTCGGCGGCCGAGCGCATGTCGGGCTCGGTGACGATCTCCAGCAGCGGCGTGCCGGCGCGGTTCAGGTCGATGCCGGAGCAGCCCGGCGTTTGCAAGCCCTCGTGCAGCGACTTGCCGGCATCTTCTTCGAGATGGGCCCGGGTCAGATTCACCGTCTTCTCGGTGTCGCCGACGAAGAAGCTCAGCTTGCCGCCCTGCACCACCGGGGTCTCGTACTGGCTGATCTGGTAGCCCTTGGGCAGATCCGGGTAGAAGTAGTTCTTGCGCGCGAAGATCGATTGCGGCGCCACCTTGGAGCCCACCGCCAGACCGAAGCGGATGGCGCGCTCGACGGCCCCGCGGTTCATCACGGGCAGCGAGCCCGGCAGGGCCAGGTCCACCGGGCAGGCCTGGGTGTTCGGCGCTGCGCCGAAAGCGGTGGAGGCGCCGGAGAAGATCTTCGACTGCGTGGACAGCTGGGCGTGCGTCTCGAGGCCGATCACGACCTCGTATCCGCGGACGAGTTGCGGGCTGCTCATTGGAGCCCCTCGTCCGACGAGTACGTCGGCCGATCCCCCGAGGGGATGCGGGCCGGCTTGGGAGCGGCCCGGCGCTCGACCCGCTCTGAACGGGTTGTCACGTACGGTTTCATGGCGTGCGGGTGTGAAAGTCGGTGGCCTGCTGGAAGGCATGCGCGGCGTGCAACAGCTGCCCCTCGGCGAAGTAGTTGCCAATCAACTGCAAGCCGACGGGCATGCCGCCCTCGCCAAAGCCGGCCGGCACGCTCATGCCTGGCAGGCCGGCCAGGCTGGCGGGCAGCGTGAAGATGTCGGCGAGGTAGGCCTTGACCGGGTCGTCGCCCTGCTCGCCGATCTTCCAGGCGACCGTGGGGGCCACCGGGCCGGCGATCAGGTCGCATTGCTGGAAGCAGGCCTGGAAGTCGTCGGCGATCATCCGCCGCAGCTTTTGCGCCTGCAGGTAGTAGGCGTCGTAGTAGCCGTGCGAGAGCACGTAGGTGCCGATCATGATGCGGCGCTTCACCTCGGGGCCGAAGCCTTCGGAGCGCGACTTCTTGTACATCTCCAGCAGGTCGCCGTACTGAGCCGCGCGGTGCCCGTAGCGCACGCCGTCGAAGCGGCTCAGGTTCGAGCTGGCCTCTGCCGGCGCGATGATGTAGTAGACGGGAATCGACAGCTCGGTGCGCGGCAGGCTCACGTCCACCAGTGTCGCGCCGAGCTTTTCGTACTCGGCCAGTGCCGCGCGAACGGCCCCGTTGACGTCAGCCGCCAGCGCCACCGGGAAGAACTCCTTGGGCAAGCCGATGCGCAGGCCGCGCAGAGGCTGGGCCGCCGTGGCACCCTCCCGCGCAGACAGCATCTGGGCATGGAAGTCCTGCGGCGGGCGGGGGGCGCTGGTGGCGTCCCGCTCGTCGAAGCCGCTCATCGCCGACAGCAGCAGCGCGCAGTCCTCGGCCGAGCGGGCCATCGGGCCGGCCTGGTCCAGACTGGAGGCAAAGGCGATCATCCCGAAGCGGGAGCACACGCCATAGGTGGGTTTGATGCCGGTGATGCCGGAGAAGCTGGCCGGCTGGCGGATCGAGCCGCCGGTGTCGGTGCCGGTGGCGGCCGGCACCAGGCGGGCCGCCACCGCGGCGGCGGAGCCGCCCGAGGAGCCACCCGGCACACGGGCGCCGTCCCACGGGTTGCGCACCGGGCCGAAGGCCGAGTTCTCGTTGGCCGAGCCCATGGCGAACTCGTCGCAATTGAGCTTTCCCAGCGGCACCGTGCCAGCGGCGTTGAGGCGGGCCACCACGGTGGCGTCGAACGGGCTGTCGTAGCCGGCCAGCATCTTCGAACCGGCGGTGGACGGCATGCCACGGGTGACGAAGATGTCCTTGTGCGCCAGCGGCACGCCGGTCAACGCGCCTGCCTGGCCGCCGGCACGGGCCGTGTCTGCGGCGCGGGCGGCCGCCCGCGCGCCGTCGGCGTCGACATGAAGGAACGCGCCGAGGTGTTGGTGGCTGTCAAGCCGTGTGAGCAGGTGTTCGGTGACTTCGGCGCTCGAGACCGACTTGTCGGCCAGCGCGCGCGACAGCGCCGCCACGCCCAGCGTGTGCAGGTCGGCGCTCATTCAATGACTTTCGGCACGAGGACCAGCCCATCCTCCAGCGCCGGTGCGCTGGCCTGGTTGCGGGCACGGTCGTCGGACTCGGTGACCACGTCGTCACGCAGGCGCAACGCGACGGTCTGCACCGCCGACAGTGGCGTGTAGAGAGGCTCGACACCGCGGGTGTCGACCGCGCTCATCTGCTCGACGATGCGGAAGAAACCGTTCAACTGGCCCAGCATCGCATCGGCCTCGGTGCCGGACAGATCCAGCCGGGCCAAATGGGCGATCCGGCTCACGTCCTCGGGAGTGAGTGGCATGGGTGGAAATTCGGGGTCAACGAAGGGACGCGGCAGTGGGCCGCGCAACGGGGCCGCCTTGGGGCCGCGCACCCTCAAAAATAGGGGCCTCGTACCTCGGTGGCCCAGGGGGCTTGCGGTATTATCTCCGGTTATCCACAAGCCGCCGGTTCGCACGGGCCAAGGCCGTTCCCGGCCCGCCGGGCGGGCCCCGCGAAGCGGCTGCGTGAGACACGTTTTGAATCCCTGGTTGCGGTTGGTCGGCCTTTTCCGGCGCCTTCGGGCGGCTCTCCGGGCCGTCACCAGCCGACACTCAGCTGCCCTGCCGCCCAGCCACCCATTCATGCGCCCCGAGGTTTCGAGCCCCCACGCTCGGCAGCGTGTCCGCACGACACACCGCCCGCTCAACCTCCCGGTGCCCGACCCCCTCACCTGACCCACCATGTTCGCTTCCCTGCGTCGCTATTTCTCGACCGATCTCGCCATCGACCTCGGCACCGCCAACACCCTGATCTACGTCCGGGGCAAGGGCATCGTGCTCGACGAGCCCTCGGTGGTTGCCATCCGCCACGAAGGCGGTCCCAGCGGCAAGAAGACCATCCAGGCCGTCGGCAAGGAAGCCAAGGCCATGCTGGGCAAGGTGCCCGGCAACATCGAGGCCATCCGCCCGATGAAGGACGGCGTGATCGCCGACTTCA
>CAYJEC010000170.1:0-6913 GCA_964369025.1 uncultured Ideonella sp.
TTCTGACCGATCCATGCGGGCGGCAGGTAGGCCAGCACCTCCTCGCGCTCGTTGAGGTGGTCGAAGTTCTTGCCGGCGGCGGCGCGGTCCAGCAACGAGAAGTGGGTGTGCACCACGCCCTTCGGGTTGCCGGTGGTGCCGGAGGTGAAGAACATCGCGGCCACGTCATCGGCCTGGCCCGCGGCGACCAGGGTGTCGAACAGTGTCGGATGGGCCTGGCCGTGTGCCCGGCCGGATTCGATCAGCGCATCCAGCGGCGCCAGGCCGGGCTCGTCGTAGTGGCGCAGGCCGCGCGGGTCGTCGAACCAGATCCGTGCCAGTCCCGGGCATTGCGGGCGGATCTCGAGCAGTTTGTCGACCTGCTCCTGGTCCTCGACGATGGCGTAGCCGACATCGGCGTTGTTGATCGGGAAGACGAACTCGGTTGTCGCCGCGTCCTGGTACAGCGGAACCGGGACCGCACCGAGTGCCTGCACGGCCAGCATCGAGGCGGTCAGCCGCGGTCGGTTGTCCCCGATGACCACGACATGGTCACCCCGCTTCAGGCCGGCGGCAGACAGGCCGCAGGCGAGGTGGCGCACGCGCTGGGCCAGATCGCCCCAGGTGGTGGTCTGCCAGATGCCGTATTCCTTTTCGCGCAACGCGGCGGCCGTGGGCCGCTTCGCCGCGTGGTCCAGCATCAGACGCACAAAGGTGGTTTGCACTCGTCCTGTCTCCTGTCGCCGCACCCGTTGCCGCTCCGAAGGAACGTCCGGGCATCGTGAATGGGCCGGATACTAGGCCGAAGTTTGACGCCGTGTTGTCGGTTGGACGACAATCTGGCCGCTATTTGCTCCGGACTTTCCCGAGGAGTTGTGATGTCGAGCAGCCCATCCCGACCGCTTCGCGAGCGCGGACGAGCCCCCAGCGAGGCGGAACTGGCCGGTATCCCTTGGTTGGCGTGGCTCGGTCCGGGCGACCAGGATCTCGCACGCAACAGCATCGTGATGGCGACTGCCGGGCCGGGTGAGCAGATCTGCCGCATTGGCCGGCCCGCGACCTACTGGTTCGGACTCGTCGATGGCCTGCTGAAGATGAGCAACGAGCCAGGGGCCGGGGCGCCCATCACCTTCACCGGCGTGCCGCCTGGCGCATGGTTCGGCGAGGGCACGCTGCTGAAGCGCGAACCCTACCGCTACAACATCGAGACGCTGCGCAAGAGCACCGTGGCCGGCCTGCCGGTTGACACCTTCCACGATCTGCTGGACCGCAGCATCCCGTTCAACCGCTTCGTGCTCAATCAGCTCAACGAGCGCCTGGGCCAGTTCATTGCGGCCCGCCTGAACGACCCCGACACGCGGGTGGCACGCAACCTGGCGGCGCTGTTCCACCCGGTGCTCTACCCCGGCGTGGGCAGCCTGCTGCGCATCACCCAGCAGGAGCTGGGCTACCTGGTGGGCCTGTCGCGCCAGCGGGTCAACGAGGCGCTTCGAACCCTGCAGGTGGCCGGGCTGATTGCCATCGAATACGGCGGTCTGCGCGTGCTGGATCTGGAGGGCCTGCGCCGCTACGAGCGCCCCAACTGAAGTGTGGCACCCGGCGCCGGCGTACCGACCCCGGCCGCCACATGGCCAGAGGGCACGTGCGGGGCGGCGTTGTCGACATGGCCGGTCTGGTCGTCGAAGAAGAAATCCGGCTCGAACTCGCGCAGGAACTCGCCCTTGGGCAGCCCACCGAGAAACATCGCCTCGTCGACTTCGATCTGCCAGTCCATCAGGGTGCGGATGGCCCGTTCGTGGGCCGGCGCGCTTCGGGCGGTCACCAGTGCGGTGCGGATGCGCATGGGGCCGCGCTCGCTGTCGTGGCGCAGCCGGTGCAACGCTTCAAGCAGCGGCTTGAAGGGGCCTGGCGGCAGCGGCGTGGCAACGCGGCCGGACTCGTGGCGCTGGAAGGCGGCCAGGCCTTCGCGCTGGTAGACCTGCTCTGCCTCGTCGGAGAAGAGCACCGCGTCGCCGTCGAAGGCGATGCGCAGTTCGGTCGGATGCGCGGCCGATGCCTGCGCCGAGTGGGGGTACGCCTGGGCGGCGGGCACCTGGGCTTCCAGCGCCGAACGCACGTCGGCCTGGTTGGTGGAGAGAAACAGGTTGGCGCGCAACGGGCGCAGGTAGCGCCAAGGGCTCTCGCCTCGGGTGAACACGCCGCGCTCGATGGGCAGGCGGTAGTGCTGTGCCGAGCGGAACACGCGCATGCCCGAGACCGGGTCATTGCGGGAGAGGATCACCACCTCGACCCGCGCAGCGCCATCGGCGTTGAAGCCCAGCAGCTTGTTGACCAGCGAGAAGGCCACGCCGGGGCGTGCCGGGTCGTCGAGCCGCTGAAGCTGCAGCTGCATGTAGGCGCGGTCGTCGGTGGCTTCGAAGACGCGGTTCTCTTCCTCGAAATCGAACAGCGCACGCGACGAGATGGCGACGACCAATCGGCCGTCCAGGGTGGCGGGCATGCGGGGGATGATACGGGGCGCACTAGGCGCACCCCGGCCGACTAATGTGTGAAGCCGATCGGCGAATGCTTGCGAGACGGTGCGGGCATGTCGGCCAGGGTGACCTCGTCGCGCCCGGCCAGGCGGGCATTGCCGAAGCCGGTCATCCAGGCGCGGCGCATTTCGCGTGGGGCCATGCCGGCCAGGTGGGCCAAGGTGTCCTCACGTGGAGCCGGGTCGAATCGCTGGCCCCAGTCGTGCTCGCTGCGGATGCCCTGGTACAGACGCCGGGCGATGGCCCGTGCGGCCTCGGCGTCGGGCATCTGGATCTCGAACACGTTGACGCGGTTCAGGATGGGTTCCGGGATGGCCCGCTCGTCGTTCGCGGTGGCGACCCAGATGACCTGGCTGGCATCGATGGCCACCTCGGCAAACTCGTCGGTGAACTGGCCGGCGGTGTCGTGCTCCAGCAGGCTGTAGAGCGAGCCCAGCGGGTCGTAGGCGTGTTCGCCGCGGGCCTTGTCGATCTCGTCGACCACCATCACCGGATTGGCGTAGGGGCCGTCGACCAAGGTCTCGAAGACCTTGCCCGGGCGCGCGCCCTTCCACTGGCTGGAGGCGCCGCTGAGCACCCATCCGGCGGTCAGCGAGCTCATGGAAACGAAGCCCATGCCGGTACCCAGCAGGTGGGCCACCGCGCGGGCGAAGTGGGTCTTGCCGACACCGGGCGGGCCGAGCAGCAGCATCGGCGTCACCTCGAGCGCGTCGCGGCTGTCCTGGCACAGGGCCAGATGGCGTTTCAGGTCGTCGAGCACCTCATGGAAGTTGGGCAGTTCGTCGTAGAGCCGGTCCATTACCGGCAGGCCGGAGGGCTTGACCTGGAAGCGCTCGGGGCCGCGCTCCAGCATGCGCTCGTAGGTGCTGCGCAGGCTTTCGTGCTCGCGCAGTGGCAACTTGCTCAGCCGCTTCTCGACATCGTCGACCCGGAACAAGCTGCGCATCTTGGCAATGGGAAGCACGCCGCTGACCGCGGGCAGGCACTGGGCGGATGAGGACATGCGAACCTCCGTCGACATCGTTCACCGGAAAAGGTGCCCCCCAGGCCGAGGAGCCACCACCGGTCGATCCATTGAAGCAAATTTGACGCCAGGGTTGAAGCCCGAACAGGCGCCCATTGCCGGGGCTGTTCCGCGCCAGTATTCGCCAGCCGATTCGAACAATGCAGGGCTCGTGTCGACATCGTTCACGAGGTAACGAACGGTGGCCGTGCTGGTCCCGCGGTTCAGTAGTGAGCATGCGGGGGCTCTGCCCGGCAGGGCGCCCAGTGGGTTCGGGCGGGCGTGATTTTTTCCCCAAATCCTGGCGTCCGTTGCATGCCGAGGTTGTTGCGACTGCATACACATGATGCACCGGCGACGGATCACGGGCGCTGCCCGGGCCGGGGTGCGAAGTTACATTTCCCGGACGCCCTCCAGGCGCCCGCCAACCATTTCAGATTCCCGTCATCACACCATGCTCTTCGGCTTGTCAGCCCTCCGCCCCCGCAGCAAGGCCGCGCCTGTTGCGGCCGCGCCCGACCCCGCCCTGGTACCGGGGTGGTTCAGCCGCGACGAGGCCATCATGGGCACGGCGATCCACGTCGAACTGTGGGCCTCCAGCCGGGCGGCCGCTGACAGCGCGATCGACGCGGTGATGGCGGAGATGCACCGCATCGATCGGGCGATGAGCCCGCACAAGCCCGATTCGGAGTTGTGCCGTATCAACCGCGAAGCCGGGTGCGGTCCGGTTCAACTGTCCGACGAAATGGCGGGCCTGGTGGCGCGGGCCCTGGAGTTGTCGCACCTGTCCCAGGGGGCGTTCGACATCAGCTACGCGAGTGCCGGCCAGCTTTACGACTACCGTGCCGGCGTGCGCCCCGACGATGCCACTCTGGCGGACGCCTGCCGTGCCATCGGCTACCAGCACCTGCACTTCGACCCGATGGCCTGCACGCTGGCGTTCGGGCTGCCCGGCATGCGGATCGACCTCGGCGGCTTCGCCAAGGGCCATGCGGTGGACCGCGGCGTGGCGATCCTGCGCCGCCTGGGCGTGGCCCATGCCATCGTCAGCGCCGGAGGCGACAGCCACGTGCTGGGCGATCGCCGCGGCCGGCCCTGGACCGTGGCCATCCGCGACCCACGCCGCGAAGGCGAGGTGGTGGCGGTGCTGCCGCTGGAAGATGTGGCCATCTCCACCTCCGGCGACTACGAGCGCTACTTCGAACATGGCGGCGTGCGCCACCACCATGTGCTGGACCCACGCACCGGCAGATCGCCCGCCCACCTGCGCAGCGTCACCATCCTGGCTGACGACGGCTTGACCACCGAGGGCCTGTCCAAGACGGTGTTCGTCATGGGCCGCGAACGCGGGCTGGCGCTGATCGAGCGCTTGCCGGGCATCGACGCGGTTGTGGTCGACGACCACGGCGAACTGCATTTCTCGTCGGGCCTTCTGGGGCCCGGCAACGCCCCAGGCCCCAGCCGTCCCGCTTGAGCCGGCGCTTTCCGAACTTTCTCCCGAGGATCTCCCCATGACCCACGATTCACGCATCGGTGCCTCCCGCCTGGCCTGGGCCGCGCTGGCCGCCGCGCTGTTCGCCGGCCTGGCGTTGCCCGGTTGCTCCGGCTCCGGGAAATCCGAGGAGGACATGCTGAGCATCGAGGGCGCCGTGCCCATCGCCTATGTCAAGCGGGTCAACACGTTGGGCATGAACCCCACCAATGGCGCGCCCAGTGCGCCAGGGGGCGACCTGATGGTCAAGGAGGTGTCGTCGCCCAGCGCGACGGAGCACAACCTCACCAAGGAGATCACCCAGGGCAACGGCGATGCCTCCGACCCCGAGGTGTCGTACGACGGCAAGAAGATCATCTTCTCGCTGAAGTGCCCAGCGTCCAACACCTCGCTGGTGGATGGCAAGCCCGCCTGTACCGGGCGCTGGAACATCTGGGAATACAACATGACCGAAGGCGGCCTGACCAAGGGCACCTTCCGTCGCCTCACCGCCTCCACCGCCGACGACGATGTCGACCCCTATTACCTGCCGGACGGCCGCGGATTCGTCTTCAGTTCGAACCGCCAGACCAAGAGCAGGGTGAACCAGGCCCTGGGCCGCAGCTACTACGCGCTGGACGAATACGAGCGCGAGCGGGTCTTCAACCTGCACACCATGAGCGCTCAGGGCACCAACATCCAGCAGATCTCGTTCAACCAGAGCCATGACCGCAACCCGGTGGTGCGCCAGAACGGCGACATCATGTTTTCGCGCTGGGACCACGTCGGCGGCCGCAACCACTTCAAGATCTTTCGCATGAAGCCGGACGGCACGGACATGTTCGTGATCTACGGCGCCCACAGCGAAGGCAACAGCTTCCTGCACCCTCGCGAGATGGATCCGAACGGCCAATACGGCGGCTTCGTCAGCTCCGACCTGATGCCGCTGTCGCGCACCCACGAGGGCGGCGGGTTGATGCTGGTCGACGTGGCCAACTACTCCGAGCAGAACACCCCGGCCAATTCCAGCGTGCCCACCGAGGGTGGCCAAACCCATGCCACCGACCAGCCGCTGAACCTCGGCGGCGGGCTGTCGCGCTACGGCCGCGTCACCACGCCGTTCCCGCTGTGGGATGGCACCGACCGTTTCCTCGTCGCTTACCGGCCCTGCGAGGTGAGCCGCGGCACCGACGTAGTCTCCTGCGCCACCCTCACCGATGAGGAGATGGCGCGCCTGGCCGACGACAACCGCAGCGAGGCCGACGTGGCGGCCGACGAGGTGCAGGACAACGTTCCCCCGCCCTACGCGATCTACATGTTCGACCCTGCCAAGCAGACCTGGCTGAACGTGGCTGCCCCGCCCCCGGGCTTCATGTACACCGATCCGGTGCCCATCGTCGCCCGCACCGGCCCGGCGGTGAAGGACCCGACCTCGGTCGACTCGGCGCTCGCGGCCCAGGGTCTGGGCCTGCTGGAGGTGCGCAGCGTGTACGACACCGACGGCCTCGGCCGCATGGGCGACGCCGTGCTGGCGGCCGCCGACCTGCCCGAGGGCTGCACCACGGCCATCCCGAAGACCACGCCGACCGACAGCCAGGACACGCGGGCCCAGGTGGCCGACATCGCCCGCCTGAAGAACCCGGCCGACGCCGCCTACCGCTGTGGCCCGGCGCGTTTCATCCGAGCGGTGCGCGCGGTGGCGCCGCCGGCGTCGATGATGGGCCTGCGCGAGGCCATCGGCGAGACCGATTTCGAGCCGCAGCAGATCCTCGGCTATGCGCCGATCGAGCCCGACGGCTCCTTCAAGCTGCACGTGCCTGCCGATACGCCGGTGCTGCTGGCGGTGGTCGACGAGCAAGGCCGGGCCTTCCAGACCCACACCAACTGGATCCAGGTGCGCCCGGGCGAACGCCGCACCTGCGACGG